>NZ_JBBKBV010000002.1:0-238107 GCF_037892815.1 Oceanobacillus sp. HCA-5259
ATTCGCTCGCCTCAAAAAGGCGACTTCACAAATATAACACACAAGATAACTCCGTGTCAACAATTAATTTCATTTATTAAATGTTGTTTACAAGGAATTAACCTTGGACTTACATCTTAGCATAGCCTATTATGATTGTCAACAACAAAAACACTTTTCTTACATGATAATACATGTTTTTTAATAGAATTTAGCCGCGTCGTATTCTCCAGCCCCTTTCCAATCGACCTGTAATGCTATCCACTTGCCGTCTTCGTAGTACCAAAGTGTCTCAACTACACCTAACTGATCAGCGTGATAAGCCCCGCTTATCTGCTTAAAACTTTTCAGTCCATAACCATTGCGGTCACTAATTTCGACAGGTTCAAAAAAGGCAATCGGATCAATCATAAGGGGTGTTTCTTGAAGAAGTTTGCCTTCTTCATCAAATATTCCCAGTCTAATGTAATCATCTTTCCGATCCGCTACATCTACTAGAATAGGTTCTGCATTCAAAGCGAGTTCAATTACAGCCTGAAATCCGTCTTCAAAATATCCTTTTATATAGTCTTGCTCCGGTAAAGGGATTGATTCCAATTCACTACGAGCAAGTGTGTCAAGTTTTGATGTGTACAACCCACCGCTTCCTCCTGTAGGACTTTGATAGAAGATATCTGGAACATTATCGTGATTCAAGTCGATAAACTGAATAGTTGGGTCATATCCACCTTGATAATCAATTCGCCATTCTTCGGACTCCGATGTGATAATCGCAAAAATATCTTTGTAATATACGGAATCCGGACTAAAATGAACGCCATACAGCTTAATTGTTTCAAGCTTACCATCTCCAGTTACATCCTCTTCATATGTCGAGATGAGAACTGGTTCAACTTCATTTGCCGCTACTTCAATGGTTTGAAAAATCATAATCGGCACGATAAAAAGATAAATAAATAATCGCATACGGATTCCTCTTTTCGTATATTGTCATTTGCTAGCTTGTGTATCTTGATTGCAAGCTATGCATGAACAAAGTAAAATATAGCGTGAAATAGAAATCGTTAATAGGAAGGATAATTTTGATGGATCAAATTAAAGAAATAAGCACAACTGAAGTAGAAGAAATGCTAATAAAAGAACAAGACGTCGTCCTTATCGATGTAAGAGAAGATGAGGAAATTGCAAACGGAATAATTGAAGGGGCACTCCATATCCCTTTGAAACAAATACCAAAAGCAACAGATTCACTTGATCGGTCAAAAGAATATATCTTAGTATGCCGTTCGGGTGGAAGAAGTATGAACGCCGCATTATATATGAAAGAACAAGGTTTCAATGTTTCAAACATGATAGGTGGTATGCTCGACTGGCAAGGTGAAGTAATCATTAAATAACAAAAAAGCTTTCTCTCCTTTTCAAGTAGGAAGAGAAAGCTTTTTCCTTCTATTAATTAGCAACAATATTAACTAGTTTACCAGGGACAACAATTACTTTCCGAACTGTCTTCCCACGGGTCCATTCTTGGATCTTTTCATCTGCTAATGCTAATTGCTCAAGTTCTTCTTTTGAAGCGTCTCTTGATACATTTGCCTTCGAACGGACTTTACCCATTACCTGCAGGACGATTTCAATTTCATCTTCTACAAGCTTACTCTCATCAAATGCCGGCCATGCTTCATACGTTATCGTACCAGGGTTACCTAATCTATCCCAGAGTTCTTCTCCCATATGAGGTGCAATCGGATAAAGTAATTTAACAAAGCCTTCCGCATACTCTTTTGGTATCTGGTCGACTTTATAAGCCTCATTCGTAAATACCATTAATTGAGAAATCGCCGTATTAAAATGCAGATTATCATAATCTATGGTAACTTTTTTAACCGTTTCATGATAAACCTTATCTAATTTCTCATTTGACCCTTCCGTAACTTTATCTGTCAAACTTCCATCCTCATTGATGAACATGCGCCACACTCGGTCCAAGAAACGTCGTGCGCCGTCAAGTCCAGTAGTAGACCAGGCAACAGAAGCATCTAGTGGCCCCATAAACATTTCATATAGTCTTAGCGTATCAGCACCATGTGAGTGAACGATATCATCAGGGTTTACGACATTCCCTTTCGATTTACTCATCTTCTCATTACCTTCTCCAAGAATCATCCCTTGATTATATAGCTTTTGGAACGGCTCTTTCGTAGGTACGACACCAATATCGTATAAAAACTTATGCCAGAATCTCGCATAGAGCAAGTGTAATACCGCGTGCTCCGCTCCTCCAATATATAAATCAACCGGCAACCATTCTTTAAGTGCCTCCGGATCTGCTAACGCTTCTGTGTTATCCGGATCGATATACCGTAAGAAATACCAGCTGCTTCCTGCCCATTGGGGCATCGTATTCGTTTCACGACGACCTTTCATTCCGGTTTCTGGATCAACAACATTCACCCAATCTTCCGCATTCGCTAATGGAGACTCACCTGTACCAGATGGTTTGATTTCCTTAATAACAGGTAATTCCAATGGAAGTTCTTCCTCAGGAACAGCCGTCATTGAACCATCTTCCCAATGGATAATTGGAATTGGTTCACCCCAGTAACGCTGCCTTGCAAAGAGCCAATCGCGAAGACGGTAAGTGATTTTCTTCTCACCCTTACCATTTCGAGTGAGCCAGTCGATCATCTTCGTAATTGCTTCTTCGGTATGCAGTCCATTTAAAAATCCAGAATTGATATGGGGGCCATCGCCAGCATACGCCTCTTTCGTCATATCTCCACCACTTACGACTTCAATGATGGGAAGATCGAATTCTGTCGCAAATTCATAGTCCCGTTCATCATGCCCAGGAACCGCCATAATCGCCCCAGTACCGTAAGACATCAATACATAGTCCGCTACCCAGATCGGTACTTTTTTATTGTTAGCAGGGTTAATGGCATAGGCTCCCGTGAATACTCCGGTTTTATCTTTCGCCAAATCGGTTCTTTCCAGTTCGGATTTCGTCTCCACCTCATGAAGATATCCTTCAACTGCGTCCTTTTGTTCTGCGGTTGTAATCTCTTTAACGAAAGGGTGTTCTGGAGCAAGTACTGTATACGTTGCGCCGAACAGTGTATCCGGACGGGTTGTAAAAACGGTGAAATCTTTATCATGCCCATCAATCGTGAAGGTTACTTCCGCTCCCTCCGAACGACCGATCCAATTTCGTTGCATTTCTTTTAAACTCTCTGGCCAATCCAACTCTTCCAGATCTTCAAGCAAACGATCCGCATAAGCAGTAATACGAAGCATCCACTGCTTCATCGGTTTACGAATAACCGGATGACCACCACGTTCACTTTTCCCGTCAATAACTTCTTCGTTAGCGAGAACCGTTCCGAGTGCTGGACACCAGTTCACTGGCACTTCATCAATATACGCAAGCCCTTTTTCATACAACTTTGTAAAAATCCACTGGGTCCACTTATAATAGTTCGGATCCGTCGTATTAATTTCTCTATCCCAATCATAAGAGAAACCTAGTTCTTTAATTTGACGTTTAAATGTAGCAATATTTTGTTCTGTAAATTCCGCCGGGCTATTTCCAGTGTCCAAGGCATATTGCTCAGCTGGTAAACCAAATGCGTCCCACCCCATTGGGTGAAGCACCTCGTATCCTTGCATCCTTTTCATCCGCGAAATAATATCCGTTGCCGTATACCCCTCTGGATGACCGACATGAAGCCCTGAACCAGACGGATAAGGAAACATATCTAATGCATAGAATTTTTCTTTATCGGAATACGTATCCGCTTTAAACGTTTTATGTTTATCCCAATATTCCTGCCATTTCTTTTCAATCTCTGCATGATGATAACTCATGCTGTGACCTCCTTCATGCAACATGGTGCTGATTATTTTATATTAGAAAACTTGATTGTCACCGAGCCTTTCAGTGACAACCTTAGTTGCACTTATGCAGTAAGAAAGGCTTTATCCTTTCTTATCTGCCAAAAAAAGCCACTCATCCCAAAGATAGGGACGAGAGGCTTATATTCCCGCGGTACCACCCAAATTAGCAATTATGCTCACTTTCCATCTTTAACGCAGATTTACGGCAGAAGTTACTCATTTCACCTCTGCAACTTATAGGTGAGTTCATAAATACATCATGAGCAGCTTCCACCACCCGCTGCCTCTCTATCCATGAATCGCATTTATTACTAATCCTATGCGACGTTTTTTTAATGTAATGATTACATCGAATTATAAAGAATCCTAAGATTATTGTCAAGATAAGCCAAATGTTCTATTCTTATGCTAGAAAGGATGTATGAATCATGTTAAAAAATGTCTTGCAATTCGCCCACCATTTACTAGAAGAAACCATTTCCCCAGGAGACCTCGCCATTGACGCAACCTGCGGAAATGGTAATGATACACTTGTCTTAGCTGGACTTACTGGTGCACAAGGAAAAGTACTGGCATTCGACATTCAGGAACAAGCGATTGCTTCAACTCGAGAAAGGATTGAAGCAGCCGAATATACGAATGTCACGCTTATTCAAGATAGCCATGCCCTTGTCGATAATTATCTAGAAGATCGTGAGGAAATTAGTGCGGCGATTTTTAATTTGGGCTATTTACCAAAGAGTGATAAACAAATTATCACGACAAGCAACTCGACAATTCCTGCTGTAGAAAAGTTATTAGCTAGGTTAAAGAAAAAAGGACTCATTATCCTTGTTGTTTATCATGGTCATGAAGGCGGGAAGGAAGAAAAAACAGCACTTCTTGAATATGTTACGGAACTCGATCAGAAAAAGTACCATGTCCTTAAATATGATTTCATTAATCAAATCAATAATCCGCCATTCGTGCTCGCTATTGAAAAGAAGTGAATGGACAGGAAACAGGTCAGTTAGATTTATTCTCCGACTGACCTGTTTCTTTTTAAAAATCAGTGATTTCATAGTGCTCCGTTACAAAGGCAACTGTTTCTTTTATCATTTCTTCCAGAATAGCTCGATCAATATCTTCAAGCTTATTAACATAGACACAAGCTTTGCCGGCTTTATATTTCCCGAAGTTCTCGAGTAATTTTTCGCGCTTCCCCTCATCCATCATGACATAAATGCTATGTCGAGCTTTTCTAGGGGAAAAACCTACTATCGGTGCATCGCCTTCATGGCCAGAAGCATATTTATAATGGTAAGAACCATAACCGATAATACTTGGTCCCCACATTTTCGCTTTTCTTCCAGTTACACTCGAGAAAATATCCAACAATTTATAAGCATCTTCCCGCCGTTTCGGATGGTCTACCGATTCGATAAACTCCACGACATCCCGATCATTTTCTTTCGTTTTTAATTCATACATAAATTCAATCTCCCTTAACTCGTAAGTTAATCACGTATTAACGTTCTGTAATATCCCCTCCTCTATACATGAGGGAAACCCAATATGTGAAGGGGGCATAAACAGTCCGTAAATCCCTGATTCGGTTCAACTAACATTCCGTGGGGGGAAAGGAATTCCCCACGGAATGAAGTTTCACTTTATTATACAAACGAATATTGTAATGAAGAAATGCTCCCGACATTCCCGCTGTTTTTAACAATCTTTTCCTAACTTGTTTCCCTTCCCGTAACGATTCAACCTTTTCATCACTTAAATATAATGCAACAAGACCTTTAGGGATGAACTGATGGAAAGTCGAATCAGGTAGGTCCCGCGTACGGTCTTCTGCTAAGTGTATAAAATATTGTAACCGTTCGAGAAGCTCCACATCATCCCGGTAGTAATTACAAAAATTTAAATCTCCTTCCATTTCGTCTTCTTTTTGATCAATATAATAATCAAGTAAAATATGCAAGCCTTGCACAGATGGAAAATAACTGTACATTATATGTTGCGGAAGCGATGCAGTCATTTTCCCGCCCATTGCATAAGACACAAGACAAAAAATGCCAAGCGTTGATCCAGACGCTGCTGCAAATTCATACCAGCTTAATCCAAGCGCTTTATCTTTCTTTTCCTTATACCAAGTTGTCAGCCGCGGGATACGCTCTTCCACTTTGACGTGTTTATGTACTTGAAGGTCCGCATACAGCGTCCATAGTTCTAAACAATATTCCTGGATTTGTTCATAGTCGTCGATGTCTTTCAATGCAGCTTGACACGTAAGCACTAATTTCTCAAGATAACCCCCATCAGCTTTCTCCGACCGATAAGCATAATAATCTTGCAAAGCTGCTTCAGGACGGAGCGCATCCTTCATCGCCTCATGGAGCATACGAAAATCTTTCGGATCAAGTGATGTACTGCGATCACAGAGATTATCTAAGTAATCGCTGATCGTCTGATATGCAACGATAAAACGAATCGCTTTTTCATACTTCATTCCAGCAAGCAATGCGAACACAGCACCACCCTGACAATGGAATTTTTTTGAATCGATACTGGCTAGGGCTTGTAGTTGCAGTTCCTTATCTGGAATAGCTGCTGCTTTCTCTTCCCACCCTTTCATCTCTTCCTCAACAATAGGAAATAAAGTGTTGTAGACTTCATATAGTAACCCAGTTGCTGTATTCGGTATTTGCATTCCTTGCGCCTCCATCATTTCATCATTTTTACATAGATTTGTTATACTATCATTATTATCAACATTGAGCTTAAAAAATACAAGGGAATAGGAGTGTTCATATGATTGATCATTATCAGGGGGTTTATCCAAAAATTCATGATTCAGTTTTCCTAGCAAAAAACGCTGTTATAAATGGAGATGTCACAATCGATGAGGATTCGAGCATTTGGTTCCACGTTGTAATCCGCGGTGATATCGCACCAACAAGAATTGGTAAACGAGTCAGCATCCAAGACTTGACCGTTCTGCACCAAAGCCCTGATAATCCACTTATTATTGAAGATGACGTTACGGTCGGCCATCAAGTCACCCTACATTCAGCCATTATTAGAAAGAACGCCCTTATTGGTATGGGAGCAATCATCCTAGATGGGGCGGAAATCGGAGAAAATGCATTTGTAGCAGCAGGAAGCCTCGTGCCACCGGGGAAAAAAATTCCACCAAACACCTTATATATGGGAAACCCTGCAAAATACGCAAGAGACCTAACAGCGGCTGATTACCAAGAAATGGAACGGGTAAGAAAATCCTACGTGGAGAAAGGTCAATATTATAAAATACATACAGATTTGGGGAAAAAATAAATTTTCCTTTATACAATAAGAGCTATCCCGACTCAACGGAATAGCTCTTATTGCACTTCATATAAAGTGAAACTTCATTCAGTGGGGAATTCCCTCCCCACTGAATGTTAGTTGAACAGAATCAGGGATTTACGGACTGTTTATTCCCCACCTTCACATGTCGGACTTCCCTCCTATTTAAGGCAGGGATATTACAGACCGTTAATGCGTGATAAAACTATTAAAACGTATGAGCAACACCGAACTATCCTGTGAGGCACGATTACTACGCTACTTTGACTACTGGATACGCTAGTACAATCGGTCTTCGGTGGGACGAGTAACCTCATGTCCCCGGCAGCCGCGAAACTATACCATAATGACGTTTCCACCTTCGCGCTTTTTACTTTTCACAAACTATCTTTTGCAGTTCTTCAACTTTATCAAGTTTTTCCCACGGGAAAATAATGTCGGTTCTGCCGAAATGTCCATAAGCCGCTGTATTTTTATAAATCGGCTTCCGTAAATCAAGCATCTCGATCAGCCCTGCAGGTCGAAGGTCAAATAGCTTACGCACCGCTCCCACTAATACTTCTTCCTGATACTCGCTCGTTCCAAATGTGTCGATTGTGATGGATACAGGCTCTGCAACACCGATCGCATAAGCAAGCTGTACTTCACATTTTGCAGCAAGCCCTGCCGCCACGATGTTTTTCGCTACATATCGAGCTGCATAAGCTCCGGAACGGTCCACCTTTGTCGGATCCTTCCCACTGAAAGCACCTCCGCCGTGACGTGCGTAGCCTCCGTACGTATCCACGATGATCTTCCGGCCCGTTAAGCCGACATCACCTTGCGGACCGCCAAGCACGAAGCGGCCAGATGGATTGATGAAGTATTTTGTATCTTCATCTAAAAGCGCTTCTGGTATAACCGGTTTTATAACATACTCTCGAATGTCAGAAATAATCTGTTCATTCGGAATGTCTTCATGATGCTGAGTAGAAACAACGATTGTATCCACACGAACTGGTTGATTCTTTTCATCATATTCGACGGTAACTTGTGTCTTCCCATCTGGACGTAAATAATCCAATACCCGGTTTTTTCTTACATCGGAAAGACGTCTTGCAAGCTTATGGGAAAGACTAATTGGAAGTGGCATATATTCTTCCGTCTCTTTCGTCGCATAACCGAACACTAATCCTTGGTCACCTGCTCCGATTGCTTCTATTTCTTCTTCCATCTTCCCTTCTCTTGCTTCAAGTGCCTTATCGACCCCACCGGCAATATCAGGTGATTGCTCATCAATTGCAGTCATGACGGCACAAGTTTCATAATCAAAGCCATACTTTGCTCGGGTGTAACCAATGTCTTTCACCGTCTGGCGGACAATTTGCGGTATATCTACATAAGTTGTAGTTGTGATTTCACCTGCTACGAGCACCATTCCCGTTGTAACGACTGTCTCGCATGCCACACGTGCATCTGGATCTTCTTTTAAAATATCATCCAGTATCGCATCAGATATTTGATCCGACATTTTATCAGGATGTCCCTCTGTTACTGATTCTGAAGTAAATAAACGACGATTTGCATTTGCAGCCATTTGGCTTGTTCTCTCCTTTGTAATATGTAACGGAACCCAATCTCCATTCGTTCCATTATTCAAAGCATGAAAATAAAAATCCTTTCCCGCAAGTATGAGGAAAGGATTAATTAGCCTTTCACTCTTATTGTTCAAGGAAAATTCCTTGCAACAGATTAGCACCTTTCACAAATCGTGAGGTTGCTGGGCTTCACCGGGTCTGTCCCTCCACCAGCTCTGAATAAGAATTGAAATTATTATAACCTTATTTAAAAGGGATTCGTTACTTAATAATCGATTACTGAAAAATAGCGTATCATATTTCATTATTTTTTACCAGTTTTATTTTCATACTGTCTGTTCTTTGTTACAATCAAATATAGAACAACATATTGAAATCGTTTTCCAACAAAAATGATAACGAACTAAAATAGGTTACCGACAGTTCTCAAAAAATTTTTCAATTAGTATGGACTATTCCATTTAATGTGTTATACTAATGTCAGATTTAAGATAAGCGATAAGGAGGAAGTTTGCAGTCTTCCTTCAACAAAACCTTTTAAAAGGCAGGAGAATAAGAATGAAAATGGTGGAGAAATCATTGACAAACCAACTATTAGAACACGAGAATTTGAATCGAAACTATTCAGTAGCTCGTCTGGTGGAACGCGTGTTAGATCGAAATGAAGGCGTTCTAACTTCAACAGGAGCAGTAACTGCAACTACAGGTAAATATACAGGTCGTTCACCGAAAGACAAATTTATTGTTAAAGACGAGATTACGGAAGATACGGTTGAATGGGGTCCAGTGAATCAACCGATCGATGAAGCTTCCTTTGATAAGTTACACGAAAAGGTAGTAAATTACTTAATGGAAAAGGACGAAGTTTATCAGTTCCAAGGCTTTGCTGGAGCGGATGAAAAATATCGTTTACCGATCCAAGTAATTAACGAATTTGCCTGGCATAATCTTTTTGCCCGTCAACTATTTATAACACCTACAGAAGAAGAACTTAAAACACATCAAGCAGAATTTACGGTTATTTCAGCACCGCATTTTAAAGCAGACCCTGCAGAAGATGGGACGAATTCAGAGACATTCATCATCATTTCCTTCAAGAAGCGTGTCGTATTAATCGGGGGAACGGAATATGCAGGGGAAATTAAAAAGTCGATTTTCTCTGTAATGAACTATCTGCTGCCACAGCAGGATGTTCTATCGATGCACTGCTCAGCGAACGTTGGTCAAGAGGGTGACGTGGCATTATTTTTCGGCCTATCCGGAACCGGAAAAACGACTCTTTCTGCTGATCCATACCGCCGGTTGATTGGTGATGATGAACATGGCTGGAGTCCGAATGGTGTATTTAATATTGAAGGCGGCTGTTATGCTAAATGTGTTAATCTTTCTGCAGAGAAAGAGCCACAAATTTTCAACGCGATCCGCTTTGGTTCTGTACTTGAGAACGTTACGATTGATGATGTGACAAGTGAACCAAATTATGACGATACGAGCTTGACGGAAAATACCCGGGCAGCTTATCCGGTAGATAATATCGATAACATCGTCACTCCAAGTGTTGCTGGTCATCCGAATACGATTATTTTCTTAACGGCCGACGCGTCTGGAACATTGCCACCGATCAGCAAGCTTACGAAAGAACAGGCTATGTACCATTTTCTAAGCGGCTATACTAGTAAGCTTGCTGGGACAGAGCGCGGCGTGACGGAGCCGGAAGCGACCTTCTCTGCTTGCTTTGGATCCCCATTCTTACCGCTCGCACCAGCGAAGTATGCGGATATGCTTGGACAAAAAATCGATCAGTATAATTCTAATGTATTCCTCGTAAACACGGGTTGGACTGGTGGGTCTTACGGTGTTGGAAACCGAATGAAATTATCCTATACACGCGCGATGATCCATGCCGCGCTAGAAGGTGAATTGAATCATATCGAAACAATAACCGATGATATATTCGGCTTGCAGGTTCCTGTTCACGTAGCAGGTGTGCCTGATGAAGTACTCATCCCGAAGAATACATGGGAAGATAAAGCGGCCTACGAACAGGAAGCGAAAGCACTCGCTAAGAAATTCCACGAGAACTTTGCGAAGTTTGAGAACGTGAGTGATGCTACTAAAGCAGCAGGTCCCGTGTATAAAGGGTAACAATGTATCCTCATCCCAAAAGGATAATTATAAATTTTATTAACAGCGACTTCGCTGGGACTTCCGATTTTTTATTAAAATCGGAAGTTTTTTTATCACGTATTAACGGTCTGTAATACCCCCACCTCTAAACAAGAGGGAAACCTAATATGTGAAAGGGGGTAAACAGTCCGTAAATACCTGATTCTGTTCAACTAACATTCAGTGGGGAGGGAAGGATACCCCACTTAATGAGTTTCACTTTATCACGTATTAACGGTCTGTAATACCCCCACCTCTAAACAAGAGGGAAACCCAATATGTGAAAGGGGGTAAACAGTCCGTAAATACCTGATTCTGTTCAACTAACATTCAGTGGGGAGGGAAGGATACCCCACTGAATGAGTTTCACTTTATCACGTATTAACGGTCTGTAATACCCCCACCTCTAAACAAGAGGGAAACCCAATATGTGAAGGGGGTAAACAGTCCGTAAATAGCTCTTGTGCGTTGCTGCGACTATTGGATGTGTTATTACAAACGCACTTCGGTAAAACGAGTAATCGCAACCCTAGGCGTCCGCAAACTTACTGTAATGGTACTTTCGTCTTTGTTTTTCTCATTCCCCCCTGTCTTCTGCACAATTCCACCGCCCAGGCATAAACTGTAGTTGACTATCCACTATGATACGAAAGGGGCGGACACTATGAGAAAAATAACGAAAGGTTTACTTTTGCTCGGCTTCCTGTTATTTATTACTGCCTGTCAATCAGAAACAGTGAAGATTAATCTCGCTGAAGTTACGCGCTCCCTATTTTATGCCCCACAATATGTAGCACTGGAACAAGGTTTTTTTGAAGAAGAAGGCTTGGATGTTGAACTTCAAACGACTTGGGGCGGGGATACAACAATGACTGCACTCCTATCCGGAGGGGCAGATATTGCCCTAGTAGGGTCTGAAACATCAATCTACGTCTATGCTCAAGATTCCCGTGATTATGCAGTAAACTTCGCTCAGCTCACGCAAACAGACGGTACATTTCTCGTGGCAAAAGAAGCTTATCCGGATTTCACCTGGGAAGATATGAAAGGGAAAGAATTTCTTGGCCAGCGTGTTGGAGGTATGCCACAAATGGTTGGAGAATTCGTGCTGAAAAAACATAACATTGATCCGCATAATGACCTTCTCTTAGACCAAAGCGTTGATTTTGCAAATATCCCTAGCGCTTTTCAGTCAGGGAATTATGAATTCGTGCAATTATTCGAGCCGACTGCAAGTGTTTTTGAACAAGAAGGGCAAGGACATATTATCGCATCCTTTGGCGAAGAATCCGGAAAAGTTCCTTATACCGTTTTTATGACACAAGAAAGCTATTTGAAAAAGAATGAAGAAACGGTGAAAAAGTTTACACGAGCCATTTACAAGGCTCAGCAATGGGTGGAGGAAAATAGCTCTGAGACGATTGCGGAAGTGATTGCCCCCTACTTTGAAGATACCGATCTAGATATACTAGCTTCTTCTATTGAACGATATAAAAATCAAGACTCTTTCGCAACAGATCCTTATTTAGATGAAGAAGAATGGGAGAATTTGAAAGCGATCATGGATGAAGCTGGTGAACTCCCCATTGATGCCCCCCATGAAGACTTGGTTAACACGAACATTGCCGAAGAAGTGATGAATGAATAGGAGGGATATTTATGGCGATTTTAAAGCTTGCCGGGGTCAGCCATCATTATTTTTCAAAAACAGGCTATACGAAAGCACTCGAAGACATTAGCTTTACGATGGAACGAGGTGAATTCGTATCGGTCCTAGGGCCAAGCGGCTGCGGTAAGTCAACGATTCTCTCCATAATCGCACGGTTACTTGAGCACACTTCGGGAAGTATTTTCATTAAAGGCGAGCCAATTGAACAATGTAAGGAAGAAATTGGTTATATGCTGCAGCAAGATTATTTATTCCCTTGGAAAACGGTCCAAGATAATGTTTTACTTGGGCCAAAGATCCAGAAACGCCAAGACGAAGAAGCAATAAATCGGGCTAATGTTTTGCTTCAGGAAGTCGGTTTATCGAATGCAAAGCACCAATATCCGACCGAATTGTCTGGTGGAATGAGACAGCGTGCCGCCCTTGTTCGGACGCTTATGAATAACCCGGAAATTTTCCTCCTGGATGAACCATTTTCTTCTCTCGATTTTCAGACAAAATTGAAACTGGAAGACCTTGTTGCAACAATTCTTAATCAATATAAGAAAACAACCATTCTCGTAACCCATGATATTGGAGAAGCGATTGCGATGAGTGACCGGATCATTATTATGGAGGCGAATCCCGGTAAAATTGTAAAAGTTTATGAGGTACCAATGGAATTACGTGAAGAATCCCCAACTATCGCCCGGAAGCACAAAGCTTTTCAACCACTGTTCGATACGATTTGGCAAGAGTTAGAGAAAGAAGAAGTGCAACAAAAATCTGGTGAAGCGACATGAAGAAGCTAAAAGATGAACAATTATATAGAGCGTATCAAAAAGGGATTAAAAAAGAGAGGAAAATTGTTCTAACTTGGCAAATAAGTATTGCTGTTCTTTTTTTCCTCTGTTGGGAAATTAGTAGTCGCCTTTACATTATTGATCCATTATTATTTAGCTCTCCCTCAAAAATTTTCGACCTGATCTTCACACGAATTGCAAACGGAAGCCTGTTCGTCCATGTTTCGGTTACATTATTTGAGACATTACTCGGCTTTCTCATCGGTACAATCGGTGGTGTGTTAATCGCAACTTCCCTATGGTATTCAAACCGGTTCGCAAATATTATGGATCCATATTTAGTCATTTTCAATGCGATGCCAAAAGTTGCGCTTGGACCGATCCTTATCGTCGCACTCGGCCCAGGATATCTATCGATTATTGCGATGGGATTTATTATCTCAGTAATTGTTACTACTTTAGTTGTTTACCGGGCTTTTTTGGAAGTGGACCGGAATTATACGATGGTACTGCGCAGTTTCGGGGCGAATCAATCACAAATATTTAAAGAAGCAATTTTTCCCGCTTCACTCCCTGTTATGATTTCCACATTGAAAGTGAATGTCGGTTTATCCTGGGTTGGAGTTATTGTCGGAGAATATCTTGTTTCCAAACAAGGACTTGGATATTTAATTATTTATGGCTTCCAAGTGTTTGATTTTTCACTCGTGATGGCTAGTCTTGTTATAATTGCGATACTAGCGGCATTGATGTATAAAGGGGTCGAAAAGCTCGAGGCTTGGCTGATGAAGCATACGAGATAAGGCACGGACAATGTCCGCGCCTCCTCGTCTTATTGGAAATATTTCTCGATGTATTCCATGGCATGTTCAACAACCCGATCTTTCATGATAAAACTGTAGGATGAATTAAAATTCACGTTTTCTGGAATTTTCAACAACAATACCGGACCATCTGTTTCAAAATAAGTTGGTTGCTCTTTTAATTCTTTCACTTCGGCGAAATAAAGGTTTTTAATGACATAATCCTTTTTACCATCTACGAAATATTGCCCGATATAATGAAGGTTAGTAACGACCCCACCAGTTTCCTCCAGCACCTCTCTTACGGCAGCATCGTGTGCAGATTCCCCAGGTTCGACTTTCCCACCAGGAAATTCTAGTCCCCGTTCCTTATGCTTTGTCAACAGCCACTTTTCTCGGTGTTTGCAGATGACGAGGACATGTTTTGGTTCTTTGGAAAAAGGATGATCTTGAAAGGATAATTGTACTTTATTATTATAAAAGTCTCTAAATGTAATCAAACAAAAACACGACCTTTGATGTATTAATTATTTCACGTCTTTTATTTCCTTAGGTTGCTTCATTGTACCATATGTACAAAAAGAAAGTGAGGTCTCCCCCACTTTCTCCTTTAAACTAAACCATTACCCGGTCCGTTCAGAATATCGATGGATTCGATATGTGCTTTCGTACTCTCATCACCAAGCTCATGAAGCAGTGCATATAGTTCTTTCAAGTTCTTATCATACCGTGCGTTTTCTGGAGATTCATCCGGAGGGGTAAATGGAATATGCGCCCGAACATAACTTGCCAAATTCGCCTCGTCCATATTATCCATCTTCTCCCTTATCTTGCTAAGATCCCCATCATCCGCATAGATCCCGAATGTCGCGCTTCCTTCTGCACTCTTCTTGTGAATACCACCATCTGAAATATTCACGTAATATTTCTCTTTCATGAATTCACCCTCCTTTGTATTAGTTTACCTTTTTAAAGAAAATGCATGTACAGAAGCCGAACGAATTGTTGGGGCCTCACTTGGAGTAGCTATAATTTCATTAAACTATGCATAAAACTCGCTGAAAAATACTAACCAAAAAACCCATTCATCTTCAACAACCCTCCTCTAAACTATTTTCCTTATAAAAAAAATTTAAACCACTTTAGTGGGACATGGGGTTGGGACATGGGGTCAGAGCAGTTGTCCCGATACGAGGCCGGACAGAGGGTCAGTGCAGTTGTCCCGATACGAGGCGGGACAGAGGGTCAGAGAAATTGTCCCACCGAAAAAATAAGCCTTCCGCTATAGTAGTGGAAAGCTCGCATTGTTACTTTATTCAAGTTCTTTTAATTTTTTTCTAACTAACTTATTTGACGCATTTCTGGGCATTTCATCGATAAATTTGATTTTCTTCGGCAATTTGTACTTTGCCAATTGTTTGCTTAGTTTTGCTAAAATATCCGTTTTCGATATAGATTCATACAACACTACATAAGCAACGGGAACTTCACCCCAAGTATCATCGGCGACACCGATAACTCCTGCTTCTTTAATCTCTGGTATTTTCATCAGTGCATTTTCAATTTCAGAAGGATAAATATTTTCTCCACCGGAAATAATGAGATCTGTTCGACGGTCCACAACATAAAGATAGCCCGCTTCGTCGAGATAACCGAGGTCCCCTGTATGAAGCCACCCATCTATAATCGTCTGCTTATTGGCCGCTTCATTTTTAAAATAACCTTTCGTGACCATGGGCCCTTTTACAATAATTTCGCCAACATCATCCTCACCAGGATTATTAATCTTCAGTTCAGCAGGTAATAGCGGTTTTCCGGCTGAACCAATTTTTAATAATGCGTCTTTAGCGGATAATGTTGCTATTTGCGAAGTCGTTTCCGTCATCCCATAACTCTGGAAAACCGGTATCTTTTTATCTTGTGCTTGTTTCAATAATACTTTTGGAGCGGGACCGCCGCCAAGTAGAAAACAACGCAATGTTTGTGGATAATTTTCCGAGCCCAGTTTATCCATAAGACGCTGAACCATCAATGTTACAACAGAAACGATGGTAACTTTTTTATCCATAATCGCTTCGTGAACTAGATCAACATCAAACTTTTTCATCAGATAGACCGGCATTCCATAAATCACACTTTTCATTAAAGTGGATAGCCCGCTTACATGAAATAACGGCAAAGAAATTAACCATTTATCATTTTTCTCCAGTCCAAGGTTTAATGCGGAGGAAATAGCGCTCCACCAGTGATTTCCATACGTGTGTACGACCCCTTTTGGAAACCCGGTTGTACCAGAGGTGTAAATAATTGTAAATGGCTGTTCTAAATTTAGTTCTAACTGTAATGTAACTTGCATTTCTTTTTGCTCATTGACTTCATCGTACGCATAGACTTGATTCACTTGAAGCTGTCGGGAAGAGTGCTTATCATCCGTAATGAGTATACTTACTTCAGCATCTTGCAGCTGATAATTTAATTCATCATCACTCAGTCTTGTGTTTAATAGCACACCGACAGCTCCGAGGTAACTTATAGCATGAATCATATAGACCATATCTAAATTGTTAGCCGATAAAATTCCAAGATGAGACCCTTTATTAACACCAAGTCCAGCTAGTTTTCTTGCCATTTCCATACTTCTGTTCTGTAATTCTAGAAAAGTAATTTTACCGCCGTCTACTAATTCAAGCGCAGTGCTATCTGGTGATAAATTTGCTTGTTTCGAAAGCCAGTGTGGAATAATTTCAGCCATTTATATTTGTTCCTTTCATTAATTACATAATTGCTTTTTACTTTGTCGAAGTGGGACAGTTACTCTGACCCCTTGTCCCACTTCAAACCGGGACAAGTGCTCTGACCCCTTGTCCCGGTTCAAAAAGAAAACCTTTGCTGGGGTAGCAAAGGTTTTGGTTTTACGGGAAGCGTGGGAACTTTTTGAAGTCTGGTTTTCTTTTTTCTTTAAATGCATCGCGGCCTTCTTTTGCTTCATCTGTTGTGTAATAAAGTAACGTTGCATCTCCGCCTAATTGCTGCAATCCAGCTAGTCCATCGGTATCTGCATTAAATGATGCTTTCAAGAAACGAATCGCTGTTGGTGATTTCTCCAGAATCTCTTCACACCACTGAATTGTTTCTTCTTCCAGCTTCTCATAAGGCACGACAGTATTGACAAGTCCCATATCAAACGCTTCTTGGGCATTGTATTGACGGCAAAGGAACCAGATTTCACGTGCACGTTTATGACCGATATGACGCGCTAAATAACCTGCTCCATAACCCGCATCAAAGCTACCAACTTTCGGACCAGTTTGACCAAAGATCGCATTATCTGCTGCAATTGTTAAATCACAAACGACATGCAATACATGTCCACCACCAATTGCATAACCAGCTACCATTGCGATTACTGGTTTCGGTATCGTACGGATGAGACGTTGTAAATCAAGCACGTTCAAACGAGGGATTTCGTCTCCCCCGACATACCCGCCGTGACCGCGTACTGATTGATCACCACCGGAGCAAAATGCTTTTTCCCCTTGACCAGTTAAAACGATAACGCCGATCGAGGAATCATCGCGCGCATCTGAAAAGGCATCGATCATTTCATTTACAGTAAGCGGTGTAAATGCATTTCGCTTCTCCGGACGATTAATCGTCACTTTTGCGATACCGTTATATTTTTCATAAATGATTTCTTCATATTTTTTAGCTTCAACCCATTGTACAGTCAACCCTTATTCCTCCCTATTCTATTAGAAAACTTGGCATTTGCTAACTTTTTTCGGCGAATGCCTTACCTTAGTTGCACTTATGCAGTAAGAAAGGATTTATGCTTTCTTATCTGCAAAAACTTACTTGATTAATTTTCTCATGATATATGCAATTTTGCAAATTCGAGTAAAGCTTGCTGAAAATGCTCCGGTTGCTCAATATGTAACGCATGTCCGCATTTAGGAAAAATGTCTAATTCTGCATAAGGTAACATTTCGGCCATTTGTTGATTGATTGCCACAAACTTCTCATCCAGCTCACCTGCAAGAAGCTTGACCGGAACTGTTACATCTTTTAAAGCTTCCCAATTGGATGGTTGGCTTCCTGTTCCCATTCCGCGTAAAGAATCAGCAAGCCCTTTTTTCGATTGGGACATTCTCTCAGCACGGATTGCTGCCTGTGTTTCATCCGGCAACTCCTTCTGTGTAGCAAATAACGGGATATTCTCCCAGTAATCAACGAATGATTCGATCCCTTCTTCCTCCAACAGCTTAGCGAGCTCCTCATCACCTGCTTCTCGATTCTTTCTCGCTTTCGTATCCTTTAGACCTGGAGAAGCACTCTCAAGGATAAGCCCCCGTACACTTTCCGGGTATTTCACAGTATAACTTAATGCGGCTCGCCCACCCATTGAATAGCCAACAAGGAAAAACGTATCTAATTCAAGATGCTGAAATAATCCATGTAAATCATCAATACAGGAGTCCATCGTTATTCTTGAAGTTCCTTTTGTCCAGCCATGGCCCGGTAAATCAACTGTAATCAATTGCATCCCATCCGGACGAGCTGTTACAACCTTATCCCATGTCAACGTGCTGCCTGTAAAGCCATGAAGAAGAACAACTGGTACCCCTTCCCCATGAATCTCGTACCAATAATTCATATCTTCCATTGAAAAATACAATTAGACCATCCTATTCTTAAAAAAAATTTCATCCGCAATTGCCTGCCATTTCTCATGGTGCCACTTTACATTCTCTTCCCGATCCGTTTTCACTTCGACAATTGACAAACCTTTTTTTTCATAACTTACTTGCAAGTCTTCTTTCAATTCTTCCTCTGTTTCTGGGGCAAAGTAATTCGCCTCATAAAGTTCAGCAGCTTTTCTGAAATCCAAATGTAACGGGGTTCCGAATAATGCTTCAAAGTGCTTCGGATCCTCTGCTTGGGGGAGGAATGAGAAGATTCCACCACCATTATTATTGATGAGCAATATCGTGATATCAATCCCATAATGCTTAGCAGCGTGTAATCCATTCATATCATGGAAAAATGATAAATCCCCTAAGACGAGTGTTACTCGTTTTCCAGCAGCCGCCGCTCCAACTCCACTTGAAACCATTCCATCAATTCCATTTGCCCCGCGGTTGGCAAGAACCGAAATCGGTTTATCATCCGTTAAGAAAAAGGTATCTACATCCCGGACGGCCATACTGTTTCCTACATAAAGCGTGCTACCTTCAGGAATGACTTCACGCAGTCCCCGAATGGCTTCACCTTCTGTAATTTTCTCTTCCATACCAAAAAGAAAATGATTTCTCGCTACTTTGTTCATCGCTTTCCAATCATGCAACCATTCCTCTGAAAAGGCTGGCTGATCAACAGCAAGCAATTCTTCACAAAGTGTAGTTGGATCTGCAAAAATGAATTCCGTTACATTTCCCGTCGGTTCCCTATAGCCAGAATGATTTTCTACAACGAATTGTGGAATCGTTGCATTTTCTTTGATGAAAAATAAATAAGCTTTTGAAACTGGCATAGCACCAAAACGGATAATAAAATCAGGCTTCATTCGGTCACGAATTGCCTTGTTTTTTAGTAGTGCGTCATACGTTTCAATTATATTTACCTTACGATGTGGCCCACTTCGCAGCCCAGAGAGCGGGTCAGCTAGTATTGGCAGCTGCCACTTTTCAGCAAGGGCGACAACTTGCTCGGGGAACTGTTCATCAGCATCTGCTTGTGGTCCGCAGACGATCAGCCCCTTTTTCTTATTTGTCAACTGGCTGAGGAAAGCTTCGAGCTGTTCTTCCGTCAATCGTTTTTTTCCGTCAAGCGGGATGCGAGCTGAATGTTCAACCATTCCTTTATACTTCCAAATACCTTCCAAAGAAAAGTCAAGAGTAAGTGGTTCACGTAATGGAAAGTTCAAATGAACAGGACCTCGATTCCCTTCACAAGCCATATACACTGCCCGTGCCGCTTTTTGTCTAACATAACGGAGCATACCGTCATCCCCTTCAGGAATCGCCATTTCCTGGAACCATTTAACATAATTTCCGAATAAATGAAGTTGATCAATCGTTTGCGGGGCGCCGACATCCCTTAACTCATGAGGCCGATCTGCAGTTAGAATCACGAGCGGAACACGGCTGTAATACGCCTCGACAACTGCCGGATAATAATTCGCTGCAGCAGTACCTGACGTACAAACTAATGCTACCGCTGCTTTCGTCTGTTTCGCAAGTCCAAGAGCGAAAAATGCAGCGGATCGCTCATCGATGACAACCCATTCCTTGATGTGTTCATGCTCAGCAAAGGCCAGCGATAGCGGAGTTGACCGGGATCCAGGGGATATAACAACATGCTGAATTCCGTTTTGAATCATTTCATCGACAAAATTGGCAGTATACCTCGTTAATATTTCCGTATGATTCATTCCTGTTTTCCTCCCAGCACATTTAGCATCGGCAGCATTTTAATTCTGGTCTCTTCAAATTCCATTTCCGGATCGGAATCAGCTAGAACCCCGCAACCAGCAAATAGGGATGCCTCATCCCCTTGGATCAGTCCAGAACGGATTGCTACCGCAAACTCTCCATTTTGATTGCTATCGACCCAACCGATCGGGGCACCATACCATCCCCGGTCAAGCAGTTCATGTTCACGTATATAAGCTAACGAATCTTCTGTTGGCGTACCACCAAGAGCAGGTGTCGGGTGCAGATCTTTAAGACAATCGAAAATGGAATACTCGTCTTTCAACGTTCCTGTTACCGATGTATATAAATGCTGTAGGTTTTTTAACGGATGAAGTACCGGTTCGTTCGGAATATTGACGTTTGTACAGGTTTTTAGTACGGCTTCTTTAATCATTTTTACGACAAATTCATGCTCATCCCGATTCTTCTTGTCATGCAGCAGTTCATAACCGATCTGCTCGTCCTCTTCTTTCGTCTTTCCGCGGGGAGCCGTTCCCGCAAGACAGGTCGAAAGTAAATTATTGTTTTCTACCTTGACTATCCGCTCTGGAGTCGCACCAATAAAACAGTCCCCTCCACTTTCGAATGCGAAGATATAACTGTTTGCCTGTGTATGATGCAGCTCTTCAAGAACTTGCGTGATATTAATTTCTTCCGTAAAGGATAGACGGACTTCCCGTGCAAGGACTATTTTTTCTGCGCGTTTTTCTTTCATTTCCTTTGTTGCTTCTTTGACGGTTTCTTTCCATTTTTCTGGTTCAATGACTCGGTTTCTTTTAATCTCAATATGCTGCACGCCGAATGTCTTACCAGTTATAAACTTCTGTGTGTTTTTACGAAGTCTTGTTGCTGCTTCATCTATTGTCTCTTCTTTATTGATGAGTATATTCACCGTCACATAACTGTCTGAATGATAAGTTGTCAGCATTAGTTCTGGAATATAGAATTTGCTTAATTCAAATTTCTTCCAAAGCTCTGTTTTTACTTCAAGTGGATCAAAATCCATCCCGCCGAAAGCGACAAACCCTGTTGCCGGCACCGTCGAGTAAGGATTATCAATCCAAGTATGCTCTAACGCTTGCTTCCATAAATCCTCTGTTTCCTGAAAACGATTCTCTTCAGCTATTAACGTTTGCACACTGCCAACTCCAGTTATTGCTAGGGTGCGATTCGGATTCATCCAATAAAAGCGGTCTTTAACAAACTGCTTCGCCCCCTCAAATATAAGGAGAGGGTCTTTATTTTCTATTTTCTTCGTCAAACTGAAAAGCTTGGATGATTCATTTGGGCCGATGGAATTCTTTACGGCTGCTATTTTTTCTTCAAGCTCTTTCATTTGAATATCGATCATAACTATACCTCCGATAAATACCACTAAAAAACACCTATAACCATTTTATGCTCTTTTCATCACTTTCTCAAGAAAAGGACCGTTTTTTGATAATTAAGCCAAGAAAATGGAACATAGCAGGAGATATGGAGGAAAATAAAAGAAATTGACACTTGTCCTTTATTTTCATAAGATTAATAGGATAGCGTGGAGGGGGAACATTTATGGATACTGTTAATAAAAATTCAATAAAAGAGGCATTGAACGAGAAATCAGGCTTTGACGTCTGGTGGCGCTTGATGCGTCCGCACACACTTACAGCATCGTTTATCCCTGTATTCGTCGGTACGATGCTTGCTTATCATGATGGAACCATCAACTGGACCTTATTTCTCGCCATGCTCGTAGCGTCCTTATTAATTCAGGCTGCGACAAATATGTTTAATGAATACTATGATTATAAACTTGGTCTAGATACAGAGGAATCAGTTGGGATCGGCGGCACGATTGTTCGTGATGGGATAAAGCCGAAAACAATTCGAAGTCTTGCTATTACATTCTATGGAATTGCTGTTATTCTTGGTGTTTATATTTGTATCGAGTCAAGTTGGTGGATTGCTATTATCGGTTTAATATGTATGGCAATCGGTTATCTATATACTGGAGGACCTATTCCAATTTCATATACACCACTTGGTGAGTTGTTTTCCGGTGTACTAATGGGGACAGTCATTATCGGCATCACGTATTTCATCCAGACTCTAACAATTACGAGTGAAGTAATTTGGATATCGATTCCAGTTACCATTTTTATCGGCAGCATCAATTTATCCAATAATATTCGGGATCGTGACGGGGATAAAGCTGGCGGAAGAAAAACTATTGCTGTACTGATCGGCAGGAAAAAAGCAATTACCGTGCTTGCAGTACTATTTAGCATTGCTTACGGCTGGACATTAGCTTTAATTATTGCACGTCTCTTGCCTATCTGGACACTAATCACTTTCCTTAGCGTACCGAAAGCCGTAACTGTCATCAAAAACTTCCGTGGTAAGACCGAACCACTCGAAATGATGCCCGCAATGATTGCAACTGGAAAAACGAACACCATTTACGGCTTCTTACTTGGAATATCCCTCGTCATTGCAGCATTTGTCTAAGCGTGCTTGTCACTGCTTAATTTCTTGAATGTTGCCTGAATGAAAAGGAGCGATTTTGATGAAGACCTATCTTTCGGATGATAAATTAGCTTATTTCCGTAAGCGGTTGCTCGAGTTAAAAGCGGAAACGGAAAAGCTTTCCAGTCAATCTACTAATAAATCACCGAACGACTCGATCCAAGAGCTGTCTGATTATGGCAATCATCCAGCTGACCTGGGTACAGAACAGTTTGAACAAGAGCGTGATGCTGGAATGGAACTCGTTCACAAGGAACGGTTACAAGCGATTGATGATGCGCTGGAGCGGATTGATAATAAAACGTATGGTATGAGTGTCGTATCACAAAAGCCAATACCGGAGGAAAGACTTGATGCTATCCCAACTGCAAAAACACTTGTAGAAGAAGAATAAAAAAACACACCTAAGAATAGTAGGCAGGATCATTCGCCAATGACCTTGCCTACTATTCTTTTTAAAAAGTACAGCCCTTGCCAGATAATCAGGTTCTATTATATTTCTCCAAAACATGAAAAAAGGTTCAGCCTCAATTATTTGAGATGAACCTTTTTTGAATGTATATTATGCAGCTAAATTTGTTTGTTTCTGTTCAATCCAGCTGCGCATTTTTATGAACACGGGAACAAATAACATTCCGACAATAATTCCTTTCAGCAAGTTAAATGAAAACACCCCAACAAGAACGGCGCCCCACGCCATTTGTTCACTCATATCCCATCCCATAAACCATGCATAAGCAGGCAGAATAACATAATAATTTAATACAGACATTCCAACTGCCATAACGATTGTTCCTGTAACTAAGCCGGAAACGATCGATTTTACACCTTTATGGAACTTATGATAAATAAGTGAAACTGGAAGGACAAACATTACACCTGCAAGAAAATTAGCTAGAACACCGACCGGGTCTCCTGATCCAGACACCGCGAAATAAAGCACGTTCTTAATGAGAACGACAGCTACACCAGCAAGTGGTGAAAAAATAAGTGAAGCCATCAATGCCGGTACATCACTAAAATCAATTTTTAAATATGGTGGTAGGAACGGCAGCGGGAAATTCAAGAAAAATAAAACAAGCGCGATTGATCCTAGCAGTGCTAAAATAATAAGTTTTAATAACTTTGAAGATTGCTTTGCAGATTTTTGCATCTCCATCTTCCTCCTTCATCGTTTGCTAACCGATTCTAACTCGTGATGAAGGATCGCCTTGCCATTTTGACAACTCTTCTGTTCCAGCGTCTTAAAATTTCTTTTAAGACAGAAAAACCCTAAAGCCGTAAATGGGGCTTTAGGGTTTGGGAATACAAGAGTAAATGAAGGTACACGAAAAAGCACCTTGATTTGGCTCGACATCTTCTCCCATCCAGACTGTAACTGTCGGTCCTGGAATTACACCAGATCAACCATAAGAATTGAAATTATGGTTCGCGGACTTAGAGTAAGTATACCCCTCACCGCCGGTCGGGAATTGCACCCTGCCCCGAAGATTAGAATCGATTATTCAATTACTAACAATAAGTATACTACATTTTTAATAAATTGCAAGAGACGTGCTCAAGCAAAGAAGGAAGTGTTCTTACAGTAAGTGTTGACTTTCACACAAGGGTATTAGAGCGACTAAGCCTCTGGTAAGCCAATCGGAATTCTTCTTTATCGGTTGGAGGAGTGTGAAGTTTGATAGCTGCTCGTCGTGTTGCAAGCTAACTCAAGAAGTAATATATTTAGGCTTTGCTGAAGTGCCTAATAAATTTTGTTAACCGCAAATTCCTAAGCTTATCCAAGAAAAAGGTGCGGCAAGATCGCCGCACCTTCCCCATCATTCATCTGTATTAATAAATAGTTTCCCGTCTGTTTGAGCTCTTGTTTCATTCCCATAATCATCGACTGCGATTACTTCGATAACTGCTCCTTCTGCAACAACATTGCTTGTTGCTGTCCAGTAGCCGACATAATGTCCTTCAGATGTTTCCATCATCGGTAATTCAGTCGGGTTGGAATTCACATTCGTGAGCGGCATATGGACGACAAATGTGGACTTTAAGCCAGGCTCACTGTCAAATTCGAACTTCACGCTTTCCCCTGCACCCAAGTACACATCTTCTTCAGGCGTCAGATTCTCGATTGCAGGAGGTGTGAAGTCGACATCCAACGATACAGCTTCAGACGTTGAATTGCCCGCCAAGTCGGCCGCTGTAACTTCAATGTCATTTATCCCTTCATCAAGAATAATTCGCAGAGAGTAATTCCCATCATCAATCTTAGCGCGCTGTCCGTTTACCTCGACATAATCAAGATTAGCATCCTCAACTGTTCCTTCTACCGTAACAGTTTCACGATTTGTTTTCTCGCCGTCTTCAGGATTGTCGATGGTGAGTGCTGGCGCTTCTGTATCCAAGACAACTGTTACAGGTTCGGATTCCATAATTTCTGTATCATCCAGTATGGTGACCGCAACCAACTCATTATCACCTTCCGCAAGCGTTGCAGGAATTGCAAATTTACCGTCATCTCCAACTTCAACTGTATCTACTTCTTCTCCATTATTTACTAATTTAATGAAGGTAGTCGGTGAAGCAGTACCTTCTACAGTAACTTCTGTTTCATTCGTGATTAGTCCATCTTCGGGAGACGTAATGACCGCTTCTTCCACCTCGTAGTTTACTCTGGCACGGATCATATAGTTCCCTTCATCTGCCGGGGATTGATTCCATGCACCGCCTACATATTGGAAGCTTCTTTCTGCGTTCGGCCCGTTTTCATCTGTTGCTAGACCCGGTGCATTTGTATTCACATCTCGTTGAATATAGACCATATAGAAATCACCATTTACTTGAATCGCATGTTCACTTAAGTCAACAACCGTCCACTCATCCAGACTCCGAATTGCCTCTGCTTCAACTGGACCGGCAATTCGCTCACCTGGAGTGCCATCCGGCCCACTTGCATCCCATACCTCAACGGCAAATTCCGTACCTCCTGGAACTGGCCAATCGTCATCATGGAATTGGAAAACCCCATCCGTTACAATTGCCGATTCTTGTCCTTCATCAAGGGACATACGAACTGCCCAGCCATTACCAGCATCATAGAATGCACGAGCATTTTCCGCTGTTCCATCATCATAGCCAATCTCTCCGCCCGGAACGGTGTAGAAAGGTTCTAATTCAATATTAATCGTACCATCAGAAGTAAAGTCAGCTTCTACTTCTGCTCCATGATAGCCACGAGCTAGTACTTTTAGCGTATATACGCCTTCATAAGCAGTGATCGTAAAGGAACCATTTTCATCTGTCGTAACCGCTTCCACATTCGCATCTTCTACAATTAGAAGTGTAGCGTCTGCAATTCCCTCACCAGTTACTGCATCAGTTACCGTACCTGAAACGGTGTATTCATCTTGTTCTTCTAGAGTAAAGTTAACTGTTGTAGATTCATCTGCCTCGACTGTTACATTTTCTTCTGCAGGATGATAACCATAACTTTCTGCAACTACGGTGAAGTCACCAGCAGCATGAGTAATAGAGAAGGACCCATCTGCAGGATTCGTATTCACTGACCTTCCGCTTTCAAGCACGCTGACAGTCGCAGCCAATGGTAAAGCGGCAGGTGTAATTGCATCTTCTTTAACCGATTCTTTTTCATCTGGAAATGCTGGTTTTAGTTTATCAGGATCAATTGGGGCCTTCTTCATTCCGATACTATTAAGGCCTAACAATAATCCAGCGGAAGAATTCATTCCGATGTTCGGTGCTTGTGCTGACTCACTTCTTGACGTATCAGCAAGCCCAACATCATCAATATACCAACCATCTCGGGTAATGCTGATGTCAGAAGTCAGATTAAATCCGATATAAACTCTTTCCCCGCTATAATCAGATAGATCAATTTCCGACTCAATCCAGCCATCGGAAACATTAGTGATTCGCTCTAACTGTTCCCAGTTTTCCATATCACTAGAAATATACACATGCCCGTAATCCCAGTTATTCTCGAGATTGTACCACTGGCTGTATTGTAAATACGCTTCTCCTTCAGGTAAATCAATCGGCGGCATGACTAATGTTGAATTTTCATAGTTATTATAGGTTCCGCTTAAATTTGTTGCATACACATTTTCACCGGAAAAGGCTTCACCCGGTCCGGAAGTTGGGATTCCGTGTTCCCAACTGCTATTTTCTCCGAATACCGTCCATCCGCTAGGTGCCTTTTCAAAGTCCTCAAAATAACCTACTGTAATTCCTGGTTCTACCGTTACACTGTAGGAATCGGTTGTTACCGAATTATTTCCGAAATCATTGATTTCAAAGTGATACTCAAATGTTCCCTCTTCAATATCCTCACCTGGAACAGTTACCGTGTACTCACCTGACAAATGATCTCCAGATACCCGCTTCGCTTCGATCCGGTTATCTTCGTAGACAAGTTCTACAGAGGTTACACTTATATTATCTTCTGCAGTAATTGTTACATCAAGATCCATACCCGCATATATCACTTCAGGGGCATCATGACTATAAGTTGGTGCTTCTGTATCCTCTCCATCTTTACTTACAGCCCCATCAATGACACCTAGTCCGGAAACAACGGAAGATACTGCTTCATATGCATCCAGCAGTCCGTGGCCATATCCGTTATTCGGTGACTCAGGGAATGTATCGTCCGTTAATGGTGTTGCCGTAGTAGATAGAATTTCCTCGATTTCATCAACTGTCAAATTCGCATTTGCTTGTTTTATTAACGCTACAGCTCCTGAAACGGCTGGTCCTGCCATCGAAGTTCCATTCCAACCACCTTCATACCCACTGCCAGGTACACTTGAGCGAATATTCACCCCTGGCGCTGAAACATCAGGCTTAATCTCGTCATAAGGAGATGGTCCTTGTAAAGAGAAATTAGCTAAATCATCATTAACATCCGTTGCGCCTGTCGCAAAAGATTCCGGGTAGTTTGCCGGGTTAGCAACCGAACCTGGCCCACCTGGGTTCGTTAATGTTACATTACCAGCTGAGAATTCAGGAAAAATATTTGCTGCGCGCCAGGCAATGACAACATCCCGATACCATTCATCCATTCCCGAACCACCACTCCAAGAGTTATTCACTACATCAGGAGCTTGCGAGACATCTCCGCCTGGAGCCATAATCCACTCAGCTGCAGCAAGTAAATCTGTATCCGTTCCACCCGCTGCCGTAAATGCCTTAACAGCAATCCACTTCGCACCAGGAGCGACTCCAACTTGGTTCGAACCATCCGGCTCAGACCCGACCATCGTCCCGGTTACATGTGTACCATGTCCGTCATCATCGTACGGAGTATCCTCTCCGGCCGTAGCGTCAAACCAGCTATACGTGTGATCCGCATCACCCGTGCTTGCATCATAACCGCGGTACTTTTCTTTCAATGCTGGGTGGTCCCACTGAACGCCAGAGTCAATGCTCGCCACAACCATGCCTGTTCCATCGATCCCCATTTCCCAAGCAGCTGGAGCACCGACCCGTTCAATGTTCCATTCGACATTCGCAAGTTCTGCTTCTTCTTTTTCCGCTCTTTCCGATACCGTTGTGTTCAACTGTCGAACTTCATTTGGCAGTAATTTTTCCACTTCAGAAAAAGTAGCGATTTTTTCGGCAACCTCTTTCGTAGCTGTGACTGCCATGCCGTTCACAATATGATAGGAAACAAAATCCTTGGCATTTCCGTTTTCAATTTCCTGTTCAATATACTCTGTCACGTGCTGCTGTGATGCAAAGGAAGTTTCTTTTAATTCAGCAATTACAGCTGATCGTTGCATATGTTCTGCTTGACTCAGTGATAGATTTGATTTTGCCGCATCTTCTCTCATCTTTTTCGCTACATCTTCTACTGCAGCCTTATCTGTAAACTTGACTAGAAAAGTAACAAACTCATCATCTTTGAAACTCTCCAATAGACGCTCATTCACTTTCTGTTCTTGAAGCTCACGCGAATCATTCAACGAATGGCTAACTTCGCTTTTTGATTTCGCAAGTCCGGCACCCGGCAGGATGAGTGATACGATCATGACTACAATTGCTGCAATACTGAAAGCTTTCGTTCGTCTTTTGCGCTTAACTCTCAAAGATTTTTCCTCCCTTTTTAAAATTTCTTTCCGGAGTTTCGACGTTTTATTAAATCAACCTCCCCTTTTTTTAAATTTGTCGATTTCCCCAGAAATTAGCGACAGGTAAATTCTAGGTGTTAATCCTAGTATAGTAGGATTAGCTACAATAAAGTGTCGAATTATGTCACTATTTTACCGGGTCCTCAAAATTGATAGATATGCATTATATTTTCCTCTTTCTCTTCATGGGCCTTTCGATAGAAAATAGGAGGATTTAATAGAATTCATGTTATTTTTTCTATAATTCATGGAAAAAGGACTGCAAATAGAGAATTTCAAAGATTAGCGAACAGAAAAATGATAGATTTGACCTAACTGATACATAAGAAAAAGGCCTTTGTTTTCTAAGTTTAAGAAAACAAGGCCTTTTCTCCTGTATTTGATCACTGTTTTTAACCAATTTAGTGAGACTCTCCTCATACCTTTTTTAATTGGTAGGTCTATCCGCCACTAAACTATTTCACCTTTAATCAAGTGGGTTTAAGCTCTCGTCACCTGAAAGGTTTGAAATCATCTCTACAAGCAAGGTAATTTCTTCTTCTATATCTTTAATACTTGTCGTTTCTACCGGGGAATGCATGTAACGTAATGGCAGGGAAACAAGGGAAACAGGGACACCTTTTCCAGTCAAGCGCATTCGGTCTGCATCTGTTCCTGTATGCCTTGGAGTCAGCTCATACTGTACGTTCAGCTGTAAATCTGCTGCCGCTTTTTCGAGAAGCTGGTTTATTTTAATATTAATCGGTGCACCTTTTGCAAGTACTGGGCCGCCTTCAAGCTTAATATCTCCATATTTATTCTTATTCACGCCAGGATAGTCTGTTGCAAAAGTCACATCACAAGCAATTGCCATTGTCGGTTCAATTCCTGCTGCAGCAAAATAGGCACCACCCATATTTGTTTCTTCATTTACTGTGCTCACCGCATATACTCCGACTTGAAGATTTTTATCCGCAAGGCGCTTCAAAACTTCTGCAACGATGAAAGATCCTGTCCGGTTATCAAGTCCTCTTCCGGCAATATACCGGTCCTGCAAGATTTCCGGTTCTGTCTTATATACACAGAGGTCGCCGATTTGAACAACTTTTTCCGCCTCTTCTTTTGTTTTATAACCACAGTCGATAAATAAATCCGCTAAAGTGAAATCATCTTTTAAGCCACCGTGATGCTGGGCATTCACTCCAATAACACCGGTAACTTTACCATTGTATCCTAAGACATCGACTCGCATTCCGACTGCTGCCTTTGGATTAATCCCACCCACCTTATCAAAGTGCAGAAATCCTTGTTCATCAATACGGTTGATGACAAGGGCGATTTCATCACTATGTCCTGCCAGCAATACTTTAAACGGGGCTTCCGGGTTCAGGATTCCAATCACGTTACCAGCGTTATCTGTACGCACTTCATCAGCAAATTCTTTAACGTATGCCATCCATTTCCGTTGAATATCCATCTCCATACTGGATGGGGAAGCGGTATTTAATAATTCCATCAGAAAATCTTGATTGAACATTGTCATTTAATTCCTCCTAATCATCATTTACTCAACCCTCGCACCTAAAAATCAACACTTTCATTCAGCGTAAGTGTTTTGTGCATTTATTGGCGTTCTAATTACCGTTCAGTTGCCCGGCGGACGGATGCTTCCCACGGGCACAGCCGAAGCCTCGACGCACAGGACGTTAATGTCAGACGTTGCCACATACGAGAGCGTTCTTAGTCTGCCTCGGAAGAAGTTCGCTTCCTGCTCAGGTCTTCGGACTCGTGCTTTTCCCGTAGGAGTCACCGTCCGCCGGGCAACTGAACTGGTCTAAAGGATTATTTTAAAAAGAAATTATTCCGTTATGATAAGGATTGTACTTCTGTAATATTAAACAGTAATCCAAATCACGCCTTTCCTCGGAGCAGTCCAGACACCTCGAGACTCCTGCAGGAGGAAAGGCATAGGTGAGACCCCACAGGGCGACAGCCCGAGGAGGCTCACCAGCCGCTCAGCAGGTGCGAGAGGTGTCTGGACTGCGGACTTCCAATAGAAAGTTGCGCTTACGCTGAATGAAAGCGAGCTGCGAAAGTTGAGTCGTGTATTATTCCATTTTAACAAAAGAAGGCAATTTTGTTTACTTAAAGCATGAACACCGGTAAAATTTAAGCGACTAAACATGAAGGAGTTGGGTTGTATGTCTTTAAATCAATGGTTCGAACAAGCAATGCAAGCAGATGATTATATCGAGAGCATGAAGCAAAACAAGGATGGTCTCCTCCATATTTATGATAACTTCAATTTACCTGAAGATGAGACATTTTTTGAAAAAATTGCCAGTATGAAATTACGAGCAATCGTATTAACGGAGGACTGGTGTGGAGATGCCATGCTGAACGTTCCAATCCTATTGCGAATCTCTGAAAAAGCGAATCTGGAAGTACGGATGTTGCTCCGTGATGATAATTTAGAATTAATGGATCAATATTTAACGAATGGAACAGCCCGATCCATTCCAATCTTTATTTTCATTAATGAAGCTGGTGAAGAAGTCGCGAAATGGGGGCCTCGGGCTGCAAAACTTCAAAATTTTGTCGACGAATCCCGCGCTGCTCTACCACCAAAAGACGCGCCAGATCATGAGGATAAAGCGAAAGAAATGTATACGTTCATCGGTAAATCCTTCCGCGACAATACCGAGTTTTGGCACGATGTGTATGAAAGCATTAAGCAAAAGTTAGAATCAATCAATTGAACTTCGCACGACTGAAGTCACGAGATGAATTGGTTTATTCATAAACTTTTACCACGTATTAACGGTCTGTAATACCCCCTCCCCTATGAGGGAAACCCAGTATGTCAAGGCGGGGATAAACAGTCCGTAAATCCCTGATTCTGTTCAACTAACATTCAGTGGGGATGATAAGGATCCCCCACTGAATGAGTTTCACTTTATCAGAACAACCCGGACACTCTATGATTTTTGCTAGAATAATATTTTTATGTTAAAATGGATAATTGTGTGAAAAGAATAGAGTTGAATTAAATAATAGGAGTTGTTCGGCATGAATAAAAGTCTAGAAAAAGGTCAAATTGTGGATGGTAAGGTAACAGGAATCCAGCCATATGGTGCCTTTGTCCAGTTGGATGAAGAGACACAAGGGTTGGTTCATATATCAGAAATTACACATGGATTTGTAAATGATATTAATGATCATCTTAAAATTGGCGATGAAGTGAAAGTGAAAATTCTTGAAGTAAATGAAGCGGAAAACAAAGTATCCCTATCCATTCGGGCTACAGAAGAAGCGCCAAAGAAAGAAACTCAAGCAAAATCCTCTACTAACAATCAAACAGTATCAAATGATTCTACTACAGGATTTAACACATTAAGAGACAAGCTTCAAGAATGGATAAAACAATCAGAGAATAAATAATAAACAAAGGTGAAAGCGCCCTTGCTGGAAATGTTCCTTTAAGTAATACTTAAAGGAACATTTTTTTATGACAAAACAATGAACATCCGCCATGACGGTCTCTCCTTCTTGATTTCTAAAAGTAAATCCCGTAAAGTTAAACTAATAAATCCGAATAAAAAAGGAGAATACATATGACAAAAGTTACACTAACCTACGATAAAGCACTACCATTCTTCTCTGAAGAAGAACTTCATCATATGCAACCATTTGTCGATAAGGCCCATGAACTTGTCCATGAGAAAACAGGACAAGGAAGTGACTTCCTCGGTTGGGTCGATTTACCGGAGAACTATGATAAAGAGGAATATGCAAGAATTAAACAGGCAGCGGAGAAAATCCGTGAGCATTCCGATATTTTACTCGTAATTGGAATTGGCGGTTCCTATCTTGGTGCGCGTGCTGCTCTTGAGATGTTGAATCATTCTTTCCAAAACTTACTTTCCAAAGATGATAGAAAAGTACCTCAAATTATTTTTGTTGGGCACCATCTAAGCTCAACCTATACTGCGGAATTATTTGATCTCTTAAAAGACAAAGACTTTTCCATCAACGTAATCTCTAAGAGTGGAACAACAACGGAACCTGCTGTTGCCTTCCGGATTTTCAAGAAATACTTAGAAGAAAAGTATGGAATGGAAGAAGCGAAAAACCGTATCTTTGCAACGACAGATAAAGAAAAAGGTGCGCTTAAAGGTGTAGCAGACGAAGCTGGGTACGAAACTTTCGTCATTCCAGATGATGTTGGCGGCAGATACTCTGTCCTTACCGCCGTTGGACTACTTCCAATCGCAGTTAGCGGCATTAATACAGACGATATGATGAATGGTGCAAAACAAGCGATGGATGACCTTGCAACTCCTGACTTAAAAGAGAATCCGAGCTACCAGTATGCAGCGATCCGTAATATTTTATATAATAAAGGAAAAGTGACGGAGCTTCTCATTAACTATGAGCCAAGCTTGCAATATTTCGCCGAATGGTGGAAACAGCTCTTTGGTGAAAGTGAAGGGAAAGACCTGAAAGGAATTTATCCTTCTTCTGCCAACTTCACAACAGATCTACATTCTCTTGGACAGTATATCCAAGAAGGAAGAAGAAATATTTTCGAAACGGTTCTTCGCGTTCATGAATCAAAAAAAGAATTAACGCTTGAAGAGGCGGAAAATGATGCAGATGGATTAAACTATCTTGCTGGAAAAACATTACATGAAATCAATGAGAAAGCATTACAAGGGACAATGCTCGCCCACACAGACGGTGACGTACCTAACTTGATCGTTGAAGTCCCAAGACTTGATGCATATACATTCGGCTATCTCGTTTATTTCTTTGAGAAAGCATGTGCCATCAGCGGTTATCTGCTCGGCGTCAATCCATTCGACCAGCCGGGTGTTGAGGCATACAAAAAGAATATGTTCGCCCTACTCGGGAAACCTGGATTCGAAGATGAAAAAGCTAAATTAGAAGAAAGATTATAAAACGAGACTTCATGGGTTATAAGCGTTCCAAATCAGGTCTTTCCCCGGAGAAGTCAGAAAAAATAAGCACTTACGCTGAATGATAATAATCCGCGGGTTGTCTTGATTACAGCGGAATATCTAACTGCTTCAAACTGCCAAAGTTGAGTTTTTTTAAAATATTTTAGTTTATGTGTTTATAATTTAATAGGAGGGGTAATACTATTACCGTAAGACTTTCTCGTATTCCCCCTGTAAGCAGAGCGTATATCGCTTTGCTTTTTTTTTTGCTATAATTAACTATAACACTGTGAGGAGGTAGTTTGATGGGAAATTTTGATCTAAACATTGACCGGAAAAATACAAAATCCGTAAAGTGGGATATGGCAGAAACACTCTTCGGGTCAACTGACGTTATTCCAATGTGGGTTGCTGACATGGACTTTAAAGCGCCTAAAGAAGTAAATGAAGCATTAATGGAACGAGCACGCCATGGAATCTATGGTTATACGATTGCAGACGATGAATTAAAAGATACAGTTGTTAGTTGGAATAAGGAAAGACACCAATGGAATATTCAGCCAGAATGGTTATCTTTCAGCAATGGAGTCGTTACCTCCCTACATATGGCTATTCAAGCATTAACTAAACCGGAAGACGGAATATTAATTCAGACGCCCGTCTATCCGCCCTTTTACAATGTTATTAAGGCACATAACCGGACAATTGTTAAAAATCCTCTCGTTTTTGAAGATAATTATTACACAATTGATTTTACTGATTTTGAAGCTAAGCTTAAAGAAGTAAAAGCGTTCATCCTCTGTTCACCGCATAATCCGGTTGGAAGGGTTTGGAAGAAAGAAGAGCTAGAGGAAATGGCTAAGTTATGTGTGAAACATGATGTGCTAATTATTTCTGACGAGATTCACGGTGATCTTACCTATCCCGGATTTAGGCATATTCCAATTGCCTCGCTATCTGAAGAAATTGCTAATCAGACGATCACATGCATGGCTCCATCGAAAACCTTTAACGTACCTGGATTAGCCGCGTCTTACTGCGTGACACCTAATCTGGATGTTAGAGGGAAATTAGATGAGGCCTTTAATAAACAGGGTTTCAACAATCAATTAAACACAATGGGGCAAATTGCAATGCAGGCTGCTTATACACACGGCGCTACATGGGTCGATGAATTAACCGCTCTATTAGAAAGCCATTATCAATATGTGAAAGAAAGCTTTGAAAAACATGCTCCAGAACTGAAAGTAGTGAAAACGGAAGGTACGTACCTCCTTTGGATTGATTGCAGTGGACTTGGGCTTGACGCAGAAGGTATTCGAGAATTTTTCATAACCGAAGCAAAGGTCGGATTAAATGCAGGCATTGATTACGGAGAGGAAGGGAGTCAATTCATGCGCCTGAACATGGGTTGCCCACGATCTACACTTGAAGAAGCTGTTAATCGAATAATTAAAGCAGTAGAAAATAGAAGATAAGATAAAGTGAAACTTCATTCAGTGGGGGTTTCCTTACCTCCGCCACTGAATGTTAGTTGAACCGAATCAGGGATTTACGGACTGTATATCCCCCAGCTTCACATGTTGGGCATCCCTCCTATTTAGAGGTGGGGGTATTTCAGACCGTTAATGCGTGAAAAATTAGAAGAGGCTGGGACATAACTATTCTAATATGAATTAAATCCGAACAAAACTGCTAACTAGCTCCGGGAATATACGGAGACTCCAGCAGGAGGCCGGCTAAGTACGGTCACGTCCTGTGACCAACGCCGGCACTAGAACCTCCTGTTCGTCGGCCGGCATCGGTGAGACCCCGCAGGGCGGCAGCCCGAGGAGGCTCACCAGCCGCCTGCGGAAAGCGTAGTATATTCCCGGAGCGGTTGTTGATGCTCTTTCTTATCATTTGTTCGGATTTATAACCATACTAAGAAGTTATGTCCCAGCCTCTTTTCTTGACTTAGCTACTTGGGAGTAATTTTTCCGCAAGCAATCCGCTCTCCGGAATCTCCACTTGGCTGGGTATACCCGTCGTCCGGACCGTCATGGAGAACTAAAGAAGTTCCCTCCTCCCGAATCAATGAGTTTTTTCCATCTAATAGCGTCGCGTCCAGCAACTTGATCTCCTCATCGATCTTACCATCTCCATTTGCCTCGACATTTGGGAGATCACCAAGGTGGGGGCCTTTTGGGTTCATTAATCCATGCTCTTTATCTTCGGGGTTATAGTGATTCCCGGCACTTGTAAAGTCTGGTGGTTCGCATTTTGCATATTCATGTACGTGAATCCCGTGCCATCCAGGACTCACCCCTTCTAATTTGAGTTTAATACTTACTCCTTCAGAGTCTTCGGTCAAAGTTGCGGTTCCAAGCTTATCACCATCCACATTCAACATGGCCACTTCTTTCAACGTTTCATCATCATTAGACGTGCAAGCAGCTAAGAAAATTAAAAACAAATAAAAAATCCAACGCATATCGCTTCTCCTTTAGGTTACTAGTTGTAGTATCCCAAAAAATGCAAAGTTTTAAACGTTGGATTGTAGCAGCTAATTATTCTTTCAACTCTTTTTCTACTTCCTCTATCCGTTCTTTATAATCTTCTTCAAACCTCTCTTCTTCCTTCTTCGAGCGTCGCACCATAAAGTACACCGCAACAAATGCTAGTCCGATAAAAAGAAATAGAGTGAGTATCGGAATGATCAATTCGGATTTATCACTTGGAAAATAGAAGAAATCCATCTTTCATCACATCCTTACTTATTAGTATAGCAAAATTAACTTTTAATAGACAATAAGGGGTAATTATTCGCAAAAAGTTCACGAATTTGGCACAATAATTAAAGGGAGGTTGTAAAAATGGGGAAAGTGAAGATTGGGGAAATTGCAAAAGCGCATTATAGGTCAGGAACGTATATCGGCGAAGTAAAGGAAGATCGTGGTGACATGTACCTGATTGAAGTACTCGCTGTCCATAAGCATCCGCTCCAAGGCGATCTACATAATATGTATGAAACGAAAGATGTCTTTTTTCATGAACGGAAAGCACTTGCCTTTCGTGAGAAGATGAATGTTAAAAAGCCGGCTGTCCATCCATTTAATGGTGAGGTACCGGAATATGCTGCGTCGTTGGAACAAGCAATTGCAACATATCGGAATAAGCTGAATGAAGAAGACAGTGCATACAACCGACTGGCCTTACAGACGCTCGAGCGTCTTGAACAAGAAGTATACTTTAAAATTATAAAAGGAAGCTAGAGACATTCTCTTGCTTCCTTTTTCTTTCCTGAGGAAATTTTAAGATAAAGATGCTGTGGATTACAAAAATAATAGAAATGTCCACGTCTCGCTCCTTACTTACTCTCCTAAATGTTCTTTAATAACTGAAGTAATACCTTCAATTGCTTCTTCTGCATCATTACCATCAGCAGATATTTCCACTTCCGCACCGCGTGGGATACCAAGGGACATAACACCCATGATTGATTTCAAGTTTACTTTTTTATCCTTATACGTAATTTGAATATCTGAACTGTACTGTCCCGCCTTGTTCACTAATAATGTAGCTGGACGTGCATGTACTCCTGATTCAGCGGTTATTGTAAAGTTTTTTGTTTCCATATTTATCGCTTCCCTTCCATCAATTTACCATAACTATTGTTACAATATAACCCTCATCCCCATTATAAACAATTCCTCGCTACTTTTAAACTAATAACCAGTGAAACGGCTATCATTTTTTATAAAAATGTTTGTTATTTGTCATTTGTCATTCATCTTTTAGTGTGATACCTTTAATTTAAGATAGTTTAAGGAGGCATATTCATGAGTGTACATATCGGTGCAGAAAAAGGCGAAATAGCGGAAACAATATTACTTCCAGGAGATCCATTGCGTGCAAAATACATTGCCGAGACTTTTTTAGAAGATGCTAAGCTTTATAATGAGGTTCGTGGCATGTACGGTTACACTGGGAAATATAAAGGTAAAGATATTTCTGTCCAAGGTACTGGGATGGGTGTTCCGTCCATTTCCATCTATGTCAATGAATTGATAAGTGAATATGGTGTGAAGAATTTAATTCGGGTTGGAAGCTGTGGAGCACTACAGGAAAATGTGCAAGTTAGAGATGTCATCCTTGCCCAAGGCGCAACAACTGATTCCCAGGTTAACAAGCTTATCTTCGGAGACATTTTCTATGCTCCCCTTGCAGATTTCGATCTATTAAAAAGTGCTTATGATGCCGCGTCGGATAAGAATTTGCCGGTACGAGTCGGGAATGTATTTACAAGTGACAGCTTCTATCGCGAGAATGCCAAGTCCGTACATGAATTACTTGCAGCCTATAAAGTACTTGCGGTGGAAATGGAGACGACAGCTTTATACACGCTCGCAGCTAAATTTAACAGACACGCTCTATCCATTCTTACCGTTTCCGATCATATCCTAACTGGTGAAGAAACAACTGCAGAAGAACGTCAAACAACGTTCAATGAAATGATTGAAATTGCACTAGAAACTGCATAATTAAATTGATAAAGAGCATCTCATACTTCTGGGATGCTCTTCCACATTGTCACCCTCATTAAATTAAAGTTGACAAAATTTTAATTTCCTCGTACTATCATTACAAGGGGGAATTTTCATGAGCAGAATTAGATCAATTGATTTAACATTTGGGGCAATGTTCGTTTGTTTAATGGCGATAGGGGCAAATATTACGGTTTGGTTTCCGTTTCTGGCAATACCAATTGGCGGAGCGAGTGTACCCCTTTCTTTACAAACATTTTTTGCAATTTTGGCAGGATTTATGCTCGGTAAACGACTTGGTGCTTTTGCTATTATTACATATATTCTTGTCGGAGCGAGCGGGGTGCCGATTTTCGCCGGATTACAAGGTGGACCTTTTGCTTTAATCAGTCCAACAGGTGGCTTTATTATTTCTTTTGTATTTATCGCCTATGCTTCCGGCTGGATTAGCGAGAAGTTTCATAAAGAATCGATGATTGGTTATTCTTTAGGTGCTTTCGCCGGTCTCATTTTGAATTATGTTATTGGAGTATCTTACATGTATCTCGCGATGAATACGTGGCTTAATCTTGAGATTTCCTATCTTATCGCCTGGGTCGGAATGGTTCCCTTTTTAATTAAGGATACGATCCTTTCCTTTGTCGCTGCTTTCTTTATGGTTCAGCTTGTTAAGCGTGTACCTGCAAACTGGATTAAAGAAAGAGCCTAAGCCTTCACATCTTAAAAAATCAAGGCATTTAACTGAACTACTGATTACTTTTATTCAGCGTGGGTGCCACTATCCCCTCAGAGTCCGCAGTTCAGACACATTTCCGCGGGCAACTAAATGGTGATTATATGTAAAAACTACTCGCGCTAGTAATCCACTGTTTCAAACTTCGAAAGTTGGGTTAATTACTTCCATCTGTATTGCTTTGTTTACGATGTTATACCGTTATGGTAAACTTAAATGAACGTTGGCAACGATCAGGAAGGAAGAAATAGGCAATGGAAATCTTTTCAAATTTTCCGTTATGGGCTGCTTTAATTGCAATTGTCTTTGCGCAATTTATAAAAATACCGATTAAATTAATTGTTGCAAGAGAGCTCTCTTTCCGAATCGCATTCAGTACAGGTGGAATGCCGAGCAGTCATTCGGCAGCAGTAACATCGCTTACGACCGCGGTAGGTATTGTCGAAGGAGTTACCTCAACCATTTTTGCAGTCGCTTGTGTATTTAGTGTGATTACGATGTATGACGCATCTGGCATTCGGCGTCATGCAGGAAAACATGCAGTCGTACTGAATCGGTTGATGAACGACTTGCAAACTATTTTTGAAGATGTCAGGGACTGGAATAAGAAAGAGGATAAAGAAAGACGAGAAGATTTAAAAGAATTATTAGGACACGAACCGATTGAAGTTTTCTTCGGCGCAATAACAGGAATTATTGTTGCGTTTGTTGTCCATCCTTGGTTTATTTAAAAAAAACCAGAAAGGAAATTTAATTCCTCTCTGGATTTTTTTATTATTCTCCTGTAAATTCTGAGCGAAATACCTGGAGAGCTTCATCTTCATTAAGTTCTGCGAGGGCTTCTTCCGTTAACTCGCCGTTCCCCATTTCAATCACATAAACGTCAAGTTTTTGTTTCCCCCACTCCTTAAATACATCATCGACTGTATCATAATACAAATCGATTTTATTTCCTTGGATTGCACTACCTTTATCCGCTACCACACCATATCCATAGGACGGGATAAAGAGAATCGTACCGATTGGAAATACATCTAAGTCTGCTGCAATCGTTGAATATAAATCCCTTTTTACCGTAACCCCTGAAAAGGTGATTCCGTATTCTGGATGCATTTCGGTTTTTCCAGTTGATTCATAACCTGCCGTATAGCCTGTCGCAACGACCTGGACCGTAGGATATGCTTCCAAATCGATTGCATCTTCTAATGATTGTGGTGCTTCAATACTGTCACTTGAAATATACGTAACTGGTGCTTGTCTATGTTGTAATTCTTTTTCTGATAGGGCTGTTTCTCTCTGTCCGATTTGTTCCTGTATCATTTCCCCATTTTCGTGTTGGGTGTTCGCTGCCTTTGTATGGACATCTTCTTCCGTCACCAACATCGATACAACCACTAGGAAGATAGCAATATATAAGCTGACAATTCCTAGCTTTTTGTAAGAAATATTCATCTTTACACCTCTCTGGTACTGCTATTTGATAGTTTATTTTTAACAACTACCTTTACACCAGACTAGGATGTCCAGATTTTTGATCAATATACATTATTATTTTAAAATTTAAAATCAATAAAGAAAAGACGGGCAGGAATTACCTGCGCCGTCTTAGATTGAACAACACATATTATTTTATTCCATCGTAGCGAGTATTTCTTCAATCTCAGCCATAATTCTTCCAGCCTCTTCCCAATCTCCACTAGATAATGCTTCTTGGTAATCATCAAATAATGTAGAGAATTGTTCAAGAATCATTTCTGCTCCCTCAAGCGGGATAGATGGCATTGAGTCCTCATCCTCTGGAAGTTCTTCAGAGTCACCGTCATCTGTTGCTGGAGGTGTTCCTGCATCTGGATCCATTAATTCAAAGAGCGATTCCATTGCACGTTCCAGAGTCGTCTCCATGACAATATGATCCTCATAAGCGACGATGATTTGTTTAACTTCCGGCAGAGATGTTTCATTGGACGATTCGATATAAATCGGTTCAACATACATAATCGTGTCCTCTATCGGTATCGCAATCAAGTTTCCGCGAATAACTTCCGAACCACCTTGAGACCATAAGTTCAGCTGTTGAGAAATCGTACTGTCCTGATTAATTCGGTTCTCAATTTGCTGCGGTCCATAAATATTTCGCTGTTTCGGGAAGGTGTAGACGAATAATTCACCGTAATGCTCCCCATCATTCCGAACTCCCATCCAGGCGATCATATTCTGCCTATTTCTAGGAGTGTATGGAACCATAAGAATGAATTCTTCCTCTTCATATTCCGGTAATTTCATCGTAATATAATACGGTTCAATGACAACATCAGAGTCGAAATAATTCTCTGTAGCGAATTGCCAGAAGTCTTCACGGTTATAAAACACTTCTAAGTTCGACATATGGTATGTACCATACATTTCCGACTGTACTTTAAATAATGTTTCCGGGTAACGGAAGTGACGCTGAACATCTTCTGGAATCTCTTCTGTGAAAAGATCAGGGAAAATCGTCTGATATGTCTTCACGAGCGGCTCATCTGGTTCAACAATATAAAAATCAACTTCCCCGGTATATGCATCAACAACAACCTTGACCGAGTTACGGATGTAGTTGCTGTCTCCGCTAAATTGTTCGGAGTAAGGATAGTTCTCAGCGATTAAATAGACATCCATCATCCACGCTAAGCTTCCATCATCTCTAATAAAGATATATGGGTCAGAATCATATTCAAAGAATGGAGCAATCTTTTGAACACGGTCCATAATATTACGGGTCTTCAGTAGTCTACTTTCCGAATCCAATTGATCGGATACCAAGAAGCGGAAGGACCCTTGATCAATGGCAAATAATAATCGATTGAGACCGGTCAACTGAATCCCAGCTTCTTCTTCATAACGGGTGGAAACATTCTCGTCTCCGGATGGATAATCGAATTCATCCACTTTCGTATTAACGATCACGTCGTTATACTCTTCTTCCCCGAAATAAATTTGTGGACGAGTTACATCAATCGTTCCTTCAACAGGAATATTTCTCTGTAAATATTGTGGCTGACCTTGGGACGTAATTTCATTAACATGACTCATCGCAATCCCGTAACCGTGTGTATAACGGAGGTTCCTGTTCACCCATGTTTGGGCTTGTTCTGGTAAATCTTCCGTACTCAATTCACGGGCTCCAATAAACACTTGCTGATAATCACCATCAATTTCATACCGGTCAATATCAATATCATTAAAACGATAATAGGTCCGGAACGTTTGGATTTGATTATAGATATCTAAAAGTGGCCGCGAGTCGTTAATTCGGATGTTGTCAATGGTAAGTGAATTCCTCTCTACCATCGCCTCATCAAGTGAATAATTTCCCGGGTGCTCTTCTTCCTTTATCTCATCTAAATCATAAGCTGCTCGAGTAAATTCCAAGTTACGTTCCAAATACGGTGATTCTCTTTGGAATTCATTTGGTGAAACGACGAAGCTCTGCACAATCATCGATGCACCCTGCCCCACAATCAATACGACGACATAAGCAGCGATTGGTATAATTGCTGATTTAATTTTGCCACGGTATAAGGAAATAATTGTCCATACTGCCGCAATTATTGCAACTCCCGCTAGAATATATGCTTTCGGTATGTTAATAAGTTCATCGGTATAGCTTAAACCATATACGACACTCGTCTGGAATATATTCACCTGGTTTGATAGTAAGGTGTGGTATGGCTGCAGAAAATGAATCGCTGCCACCATCAATCCTACAAGTCCGATTGTAACTCCTATATGGAGCTGGGCCCGTTTACTTAAGCGGTACATGTGGAATACAGAATAAGCCCCAATCACAGTTAGAAGAGCTAAGATCGCCAATGTTAAGATTAAATAGACGATAAACTCCAAGAATGGTAAGACGAACATATAGAAAGAAATGTCCATATTAAAATGCGGGTCGGTTATTCCAAATTTTTCATGCTGTAAAAATTTTAGCAGCGGTTCCCATCCAAGTCCTTGGACGACAGAACTTCCTAAAATTCCAACAAAGAAAGACGTACCGACGATAATTAAGCGGCTTAATTTTTTCTCCGCAAGAAATGGCGGTAACTGGCTTTCATGGAAATGATTGATGTAAGAACTGCGAATCCACTGCAATGTAAGGAAAGACGCAATAAAGAAGAGGACGAATCCTACTACAATCAGTGTCATTTTACTTCCAAGAATAGTTGTAAATACGCTACCGAATCCTAAGTTATCAAGCCATATATAGTCGGTAATCCAATTAAATGTAAGTAAAAATAGAAGTCCTACCACTAACAAGATTCCAAATATCCAGCCGAAAAACTTCCCCATTTTCTTCATTTTTGCCATTTGTTCCGGCGTTAATGTACGTGGTTGTTTATCCAATGTAACCCTCCCTCTCTTATTTATCTTTATCATTACTAATGATAACAGAAAGTAAGCTAAGGCGCTCTTTACAGCTCTTGATAAGTACTTTCTGCTCCCCTGTTTATACGAATTTGAAGAGCAAAATGTTTCATTTTTCATAAAGAAAAAACCTAGTTCAGAAACTAGGTGGCAGCAGTCTCTAAACTAGGCATCTATTGGTTGATTTTCTTTTTTACGGACGAACTTTTCAAGTTTATCAAGTTCAGCAAATAATTCGATAAGACTGTTTGCTACTGGGAAGACGTATGTCCATTTGTCAAAACCAGAACCTTGCAGCTCTTCAATCAAATTATTGATTGTCAGCCGCATCGCATTTTTCGTTTCCCGTTGCAGGTCACGATCAAGGACAATTTTATTTTGATATAGTAAAAAGATGTTCTCGCTGTAGTTTGTTATCTCATTGATTAATTTTTTAATAACATGACTTTTCCCACTGCTCATCGCTTCAATTTCTTCTATATTTTTCTCCAGTTGGGTAATGAGTGTATATTGTTTCTCCAAAACACGAATCATATGTTTATAGATGACAATACTCCGCAGAAAATGAATCTTGTTCCGGATAAATAGGCGGCTGCGTTCCTCGACAAGGATATCAAAATAGTCCTTGATTTTCGTTATCTTTTTTTCAATTTCCCTGTCTTCCGTTTTAAGGGTTGGAACACTCATCGTTTTATTTGGTATCACGCGTAGTAAAAATAGTGTCTGATCAACCGCATCTTGAATCCGGTTAAAGAGTAACTTTTGGTGATTAGGTGGGAAGACAAGTGCATTTACAATAAATGCAGATACGACCCCAATCACAACAAGGGATACCCGGTTAATAATAAAGGGGACATTTATTCCTTCAGCACTTTGCAGCATGATCGTGATAATCGTTAACACGGTTAAACTGACGGTCTTATTTAAGCCCAGGCGAACGTTAATCGCAATAGATATGATAACTACCGCTCCAACTGATAGAGGGTGGTTACCAAGCAGAAAGATCCCGATTAAAGAAAAGATAACAGCTACGGAGTTCGCGATTACTACTTCTTTAAAGTACGTGAAGGATCGCATGATGGATGGTTGCATTGCTAAGACTGCAGCAATAGCCGCTACTAATTCGAGTTCTAATTGTAGCATACTTGTAATAACAAGGGTTAATGTTACTGCGATACCAGTCTTCAACATTCGCGGGCCTATATTAAATTCCATTTCTACACCTCTATATTCATTGCAATTATAATTGCATCGACATACACCATCTTATTATAATTTCTTCCTACCACTTCCGCAACTACATTTATTGCTAAACTGTAAAAGAAGCTTAGGATTCAGAATCTGCTGCCTTTAAACTATATGCCTAGAAGAGCTTGCTCATCACTTTCATCCAGCGTACGTGTTTTGCTCTTTCAGTTTTTTTGCGTTCTGATTACCGTTCAGTTGCCCGGCGGACGGATGCTTTCCACGGGCACGGCACTGCCTCAGCCTCGACGCACAGGACGTTAATGTCAGACGTTGCCACATACGAGAGCGTTCTTAGTCTGCCTCGGAAGAAAACCGCTTCCTGCTCAGGTCTGGACACGTGCTTTTCCCGTAGGAGTCACCGTCCGCCGGGCAACTGAACTAGTAGAGAACGTTATTATTAATGGAAACTATCGCATTGTAATAAGCTATTTATTTCTAAATGAAAAATAGTGTACCAAGTTAGGCTTTCCCTCGGAGCAGTCCAGACACCTCGAGACTCCTGCAGGAGGCCGTCTAAGAACGGTCACGTCCTGTGACCAACGCCGGCATTAGAACTTCCTGTTCGTCGAAAGGCATAGGTGTGAGACCCCGCAGTACGCAAAGCGTACGAGGAGGCTCACCAGCCGCCTGCGGAAAGCGAGAGGTGTCTGGACTGCGGACCTCCAGATGGTAGTTGCACACACTTACGCTGGATGAAAGCGGGAGTTCCTAAAGTTGGGAAGAATGGTGGTGTATCATTTTAGTACAAAGGCTGTTTCGCTGTGGCCTTGTTTGGTTTTTTTGACTTCCAAGATGGCTGGGAAGATTTCTTTAAGCTCTTTGACATGGGAAATCACACCGATCATGCGACCTGACTCCATGAGATCAACGAGGGTGTCGACGGCTTTCGCGAGAGCATCTTCATCAAGCGAACCGAATCCTTCGTCGATAAACATCGTATCAATCGCAATACTCCCCTGGAAACTCTGAATCACGTCAGACATCCCTAAAGCAAGGGATAAAGCTGCATTGAATTTCTCCCCACCGGACAATGTTTTTACATCTCTTGTTACCCCGGTATGGTTATCATATACATCAAGCGCAAGTCCGCTCTGTTTACCATGCGTCTCTTGTCTGTCACTTCTCGTTAAATAATACTGGTTATTGGAGAGCTTCTGTAACCTATCGTTGGCAGAATGAATGATTTGCTCCAAATATTCCATTTGTAAAAAGCGTTCAAAAGAAATTTTCTTGTTGTTTTGTCCGCGCAGCATATCATGTACATCGGAAATAGCGGAAACAAGCTGTTCCTTCTTCACTAATGCCTCTTCTGCTTCCAGAATCTCTTCCTTTCGCGTGAGCGCACGATTTTGATAGTCACGAGCTTCATTAAGCTGTTTGAACGTCTCTTCGTATTGTTTCTCCAGTTCATCCAGCTCTTGCTTCAATGCATCTAAATCCTTTGGTTCTTTTCCTTTTAAGCTTGCCGTCAGCTCTTTCGTTTGCTTAGAAAGAATGGCCAGTTGCTGCTTGAATTCCGTCAATTCCTGTTTCAACAGCCGTTGTTCTTCGCTCGATAACTTGGCTTTGAAATACGCATCTTCTGATTCAAATCCCGCTTCTGTTAACTTCTCGCGGAACGCTTTACTTGCCTCTTCCACTTTTAATGTAATTTCTTTAAATTGCTTTTCTGTATGCAACGTAAGCGTTTCGCTCTTTGTATATGCCTCTTTCTTTGTTTCGAGCAACTTTTGGGCAGAATCCCACGCTTTTTCAAGTTGATCTTTTTTATCTTGGGTCATTTTAATTTGGTTTTTCAATACTTTTAAATCCGTTAATGATTCCGGGATATCTCGAAGTCTATCTTCAAGGAGTGCCGACTCCGTCTTATACTGCTCACGCAATGTGTAATGCTTGTCTTTCAGTTGATTATAGAGCGGCTCTAGTTCCTGTTTGATTCGGACATATTTCTCTTCTTCCTCTTTTTTTTCTTTTCTTTTCTTTCTAACTACATTATATTCTTCCACTTCAATTCGTACTTGTTTACCAGTGGCAACGAGCTGTTCATAAAAGGTATTGATCTCTTCCCCAGCTGTTAGCTCCGTTACTTCCTCTAATATTTCATTCTGTTGAGTTTTCTTTGCCTCAAGTTGAATGCGAATTTGATGATACGCTTTTTCTTTCTCTTCAAAATTGCTTTTCGCAAGCTGAAGTTCCTCTGTTGTCACCGTTTGTTCAGCACTAGCTGCAATTTGTGGATGTTCTAAACTTCCACATACCGGACACGGTTCGCCGTCTTGAAGATGTCCTGCCAACACGAGCGCTTGATTACTAAGCCATAACGTTTCTTTTTCCTGATAGTTTTCCTTCGCTTCATTATATGTGTTGATAATGGCAGTTGCTTTATTCTCTAATTCATTAATCTCCCCAGTTATATTTCTATAGCGCTCAAAAATTCTCACCTGATCCTTCAGTTGCAAATACTCTGCTTGTTTATCACTTAACTTCTCGATACGATCATCTAGGTTGCTAATTTCACGGCGATATTCCTCATATGCTTTTTCAGTTGACACAAGCTGTTTCTCTGTCTCTTCCATCTTTTGTTTTATCTCTTGGCCACGACTTTTAATTAGATTAATTTTTTGTTTCGTTTCTTCGATTCCTTGAACAACAGGTAGAATTTTCTCCAGCTCGTTCAATTCTTTAGCAACTTGATCTCTATCCGTTTTCCTATTTTCTTCCGCTTTGAAAGTTGCTTCTGCTTCTTGTAATTCTTTTTTCGCTTGCTCTAGTTGAACTTTTGCTTGTTTGAGATTTACACTTGTCAATTGTTCATCTTTCACTGCTTGTTCCCGTTGCTGCTCAAAAAACAGCAGGCTATTTGCCTCTTCAGCAGCTTGTAAACGTGTTTCTTTCTCTTTAAATTCCACTTTCCTTTCGTTTAACACCTTTAGCTGTTGTTTCTTCTCCTCTAGTTCACGGAAGCGTTCATTGAGGTGTTCGGCTTCATGGTATTCGCTTTGCCGTTTGTTTCTCAGTTCATAGGCTTGCTTGTGTTTCTCTTCTCCACTAGTGACTTGTTCCGCGTAAAAGCTTGCCTCTTCTTCTAATGCTGCAGCAACTTGATTACTATTCGGATACTCCGCTTCCAACAGTTCGCTCATAAACGTATCCGTCCGTAATGGAAGATAAGATGAAATACCTTGAATATAATCATTTCTAATTTGCAGTTGCCGCTCATAATCTATTTTAGCTTGGTCGCGTTTCTCCTTTAATACCTTATTAATTGATTGATAGTTTTCTGTTTTGAAGAGTCTGCGTAGAATCGCTTCTTTATTCTCCGTATCTGAGGTGAGGAGCTTTCGGAATTCCCCTTGAGGTAGCATAACGATTTGCTTGAACTGATCTTGTGTTAGCCCAATTAATTGCTCAACCCGCTCATTCACCTCCGAAACGATTTGCCTATCAACGCAAGGAACTTCTTCTCCATCCTTCTGTACGAAAAAGAAAATATCATCCCCCGTTTTCGATTTGTTTCCTTGCTTCACGTGGCCAAGCTGTCTCCGGATCCGGTAGTGTTTCCCTTTAAGCTCAAACTCCAATTCAACCGCGGTATGAACATCATCTTTTGCAAAATCACTGCGGAGCATTTTTGACTCCCCGCGGTCTTGTCCGCTTGCTGTTCCATAGAGAGCAAAGCAGATTCCGTCAAATATCGTCGTCTTACCAGCCCCGGTATTGCCGGAGATGACGAATATATCATTGCCCTCAAGCTCTTCGAAATCAACAGTTTCCGTATCTTTATAAGGTCCAAATGCTGTCATCGTTAATTTTAATGGCCGCACTTTTTTATCCCCCTTTATTTCTATTATTTATCTTCATTCATAATTGCTTCAAGTGCTTCTTTGAAAATATTCTCTGCCGCGTCACCCGGCGCTTCCCCTTTTACTTCCTCATAAAAGGCACGGAACAATTCTAGTTCTGTCATTTTTCTTCGTTCCTGAATTTGCTCTGAATCATCGGATAAATGGAGGGCGGAGTAATATTTTCGTTCAACATGCATCGCGTTCGGATAAACGGAGCGGATTTTTTCCATTGGGGAAAGCACAGGAGTTTCATCTAGCAATCGGACAAACACATAATCTTCATTTACAGATTCTGCTAAAATGTCTTCTATAAAACCTTCCACCGTATACATATCCCGCCTTGGAGTAAGCAAACGTTTTTCCGACTCAACTTTCCCTTCTCCATCCAGCGTCACGACATAAAAACCCTTCTTATGATGTTCCTCGGATATAGAATATTTCAGTGGGGAACCGGCATAACGGATCGTTTCGTTCGCGACATAATGGGCTTGGTGCAAGTGTCCGAGTGCTGTATAATTAAAATCGTTATAAATCGTAGCATCCACATACTCAGATCCCCCAATAGATAATGGCCGTTCCGATTCACTCGTATTCTCCGCTTCTTCCCCAAACGGTGTAACAAAAGCATGGGCAATTGCAACATTCCGCGTATTCGGTAGGATGGACGCTTTGATTTTCTCGATAATTTTTGCCTGTGCATCATTATGATTACGGATCGAATCGTCTTCATATAAATTACGAATCATGCTTGGATCCGCATAAGGAATTGGATGGAAATATACTTCACCAAATTCATCTTCCAATACAACTGGTTTATAATCTTTTTGTAATCTACCAATCATATGGAATCCATTCTGTTTCATCAAGCGACTGCCGAAATCCAGTCTACTTGGGCTATCATGGTTCCCTGCTATCGCAATAACCGGCACATCCAAATCGAGAACGATGTGGTGCAGAACATCATCAAGCAACTGCACCGCTTCCGTCGGCGGAACGGCTCGGTCATACAGATCACCTGCAATAATCACAGCATCCGGCTGCTCTTCTTCAACAGCTTGCACGAATTGTTTTAATATGTATTTCTGATCTTCTGTCATATAAACACCTTGGACAAGTTTTCCTAAATGCCAATCTGCTGTATGAAAAAATTTCATCTTGTTTCCTCCCACTTTTCTCCTATTATAAGAGGCATTCGTATGGTCCAACCACGAATGCCTCCTACTATAATCGTGAAATAGTAATTTACTTACGAACCTTCAACAAGAATTTCTTTCGTACGGTGTGGTGCTTCAATAAAGAGCAATCCTAATTGGTAATGGTCACTTTCATAGAATGCACTCTGGACAAACCGCATTTCTCCATTATCATCAAGGATTTCCAATTTAAAATAAGCACCCGCCGCCTGAAGCCCTGCATAGAATTCATCTGAACTGTTTATTCGTTTATCATTTATTTTTGTGATAACCTCGCCTACTTGAATATCCAGTCGCTCAGCAGGTGTACCAGGGATAATCCCAAGAATGCGCAAACCTTGCTGTTCTGGTTTGAATAAGGCATTATGTTTTTTGTCCCGTGTACGTAGTCGATACGTTATGAACTCTCTTCCAAAAATAGCAACTACCAATGCAACAGGAGACAGTCCCTTAAAGAAATATCCGACTACGGAAATAATCATAACTACGATGCCAAGCCACAGAATCTGTTTCCCCAGCTGCTTTCCTCTAACAGAAGCGACATTCGCTCGAATCCGGTGGGAAAACCCGAGAAGAAAAGGAAAAAGTATGATCCCATAACTCTCTCCACCAATCGGAATGAGCGGCCAATAAGGAGCAAAACTCTCTAACGCCCCACCTGGTACTAGGAAAAACAATGGAATCATCGCCATTTTACTTAAGTGATGCTCGCCAATCCAAATACCCCGTTCACTTTTAACTAAGCGTGGAAATGTCTCTCCACGCCTCACTCGGCGAACATAAATCGCCTCTACAACGAGCATGACACCAAGCAAAAATGTGAGACCAATAAAATTATTTTCCGCAAAATAAGCTACGGGAATAACATCCTGTTTCTCCAGCAGTGAAGGTATAAAAAGTAAGACGATATAGGTAAGCCCAACCGTATAACTTGCCGATAATAATGTAAATCGTAAATTCAAAGATAATAGAATCATCATGAAGCTTAGTATAATTAGCGAACCATAGGAAAATACAACTCCCGCTCCTATGAAAATAAGCGATATAAGAATTCCAGTTAAAACCGCCGGTAGCAACGTTCGTCTCCATTCACTGAATAAATCAAAGACTTTCACCCCGAACTGTTCCCTTTCCATCTTAATCCGCTTGTAACCAACTAAAAAGATCAATATAAATATCCAATACAACAATGGATTAAGAAATAACTTTAATATCCCTACCCCAAATTCCTGAAACCATAATTCAACCAAGCAAACCACCCTTTACGTATGGATTCTCCTTATAGTATACCATGAAAAGTGGGACATGGGGTCAGAGCATTTGTCCCAAAAGATTAGAAAACTTGGTTGTCACCATGTCTTACGGTGACAACCTTAGTTGCACTTATGCAGTAAGAAAGGATTTATACTTATCTTTTTGCCAAAAAAAGGCTAGGTTCCCCCAGCCTCTCCTGTCTTACTTATATAGTTCTTCCAATGCCTTTTCTAATTGAACATCATCTTCACCGGAACGGATACGCTCGATCACTCTTGTATCTATTAACCCAGCTGTTTCTTCATCGACTTCTCCTGTTGCTGAAAGATCATTATCTTTCTGGAATTGTTTTACAGCTTCTTCCGTCTGTTCATTAAAGTAGCCATCCATTCGTCCAGGATCATAGCCGATTCCATCCAGCATGAGCTGTATATTCGCGATGCCAGGATCCGTGTCATCCAACCCAAACGGCTCCTCAATCGAAATCGGATTAGCGTAATAATAATCCGGCTGATCTACGGGGATATTCGGCTCTACCCCTACCTCATTAATCCACTCTCCATTAGGAGATAACCATTTGAATGTCGTTAATTTAATCGAACTGCCATCACCTAGCGGAACTGCTGTCTGAACTGTACCCTTTCCGTAACTTGTCTGACCGACAATATCATAATCAAGTTCTTGTAATGCAACCGCAAGAATTTCAGAGGCAGATGCACTACCCTCATCAATCAACACACTAATTGGATAATCCTTTGTTTCCTTCAAGTCAGAATGAATTGCTTCGATATTTCCATCCGCATCTTCTATTTGAATGAAAGGAAGATCTTCAGGTACAAATAATGCTAACATATCTTCAACTACATTTAATAATCCACCTGGATTCCCACGAACATCGATAACTAAACCATCCAAACCATTATCTTCCAAATCGCTTAGATGTTCTATAAATTCAGTTGCCGTATTCTCGGAGAAATTAGTAATTTCAATAATTCCTGTTGTTTTTCCATCTATTGTTTCTGTTTCACTATAGACCGTTTCTATCGGAATGGTATCCCGGACAATGACCACTTCAAAAGGATCACCTGCTGCACGAATAATCTCTAATGTTACTTCTGTTCCTTTTTCTCCACGAATTTTAGCGACAGCTTCATTTAAATTCAGTCCATCGAGGTCTTCCCCATCAACAGTAAGAACTTGATCATTCGGCCGTAAACCAGCTTTCTCTGCAGGTGAATCCTTAATCGGGGAAACAATCGTTACAACGCCATTCACCATACTAACTTCTGCTCCGATTCCCTCAAATGAAGATTCTATCTGCTGATTAAATTCATCCATTGATTCAAGGTTCAAATAGGATGAATGAGGATCTTCCAACGTGGCAAGCATTCCCTCAATTGCACCTTCAACCAATTCATTACCGTCAACTTCTTCAACATAATTTTCTTGAATGAGGGCATATGCTTGTTCAACCTTTTGTAAATCGCCGGTGAGTGATTCTGACTTATCACCGTTTAGTTTTTCTTCCAGCTTTTCTCGGCTTGCAGTTTGCTGTCCACTATCTTTATCGCCGGCTATTGAAATGCCTGCATAAGCACCAAGAAAACCGAGCAATAGCGCAGCGGCTAATAAAAGAACTATTTGTAATCTGTTTAATTTCATCATTCCACCTCAAATTTCTTCCGTCCGTTATAGAAAAGCATACCATTTTATCTCTTTCATGACTATGCACAAGACTTCGCATTGATGAAATTCTTTTACAAGACCATCGCGAAATATAATGACCCAACTTTCTCATCTTTGTATACAGGATGTTCTAACATGAACTGTAAATTGCTTTCATTCAGCGTAAGTGTGTGCAACTTACTTCTGGAGGTCCGCAGTCCAGACACCTCTCGCTTTCCGCGGGCGGCCGGCAAGCCTCCTCGGGCTAACGCCCTGTGGGGTCTCGCCAGGCCTATCCTCCCGCAGGAGTCTCGAGGTGTCTGGACTGCTCCGAGGGAAAGCCTAACTTGGTACACTATTTTTCATTTTAGTAAGAGGACACCTATCATGGTGGGATATTTTCCATTAATAATAATCCTCTCTACAGTTCAGTTGCCCGGTGGACGGTGACTCCTGCGGGAATAGCACGAGTCCGGAGACCCCTTAGTGCTCAGCCCGAGGCAGACTAAGAACGCCACGTCCTGTGGCAACGTCTGCATTAGCACGTCCTGTGCGTCGAGGCTTCGGCTGTGCCCGCAGAAAGCATCCGTCCACCGGGCAACTGAACGGCGATTAGAGTTCTAAACTAAATGAACGAGCAAAACACTTACGCTGAATGAAAGCGATGATTTATTAGGTTTGAAAGTTACGTAATGATTATTACTTTAATCAGTATGAAAAAGGTATCGTAACGATCACGATACCTTTTTCTTCTTTATATTATCTTAAAAATGGCATTGGGTCTACTGGATTACCGTATCCGCCAGGGTGAACTTCGAAATGGAGGTGAGGACCAGTAGAATTACCTGTATTACCTGTCGCTCCAATTACTTGACCTTGAGTAACAGCTTGTCCAGATGAGACATCTATTCTGCTTAAGTGCGCCATGACCGTTGTATAGCTTTTACCATCTATGTAGTGGGAAATCATGATGACATTTCCAAAGCCACCCATCGTACCGGCTGTACTTACTACTCCGTCCGCCGGAGCAACCAATGGCGTTCCAGTACCTACACCAAAGTCAACTCCTGCATGCAAACGAGAAACATTAAAGATTGGATGGTTTCTCATACCGAATCCTGAAGTAAGGCGACCATTTGCTGGGTAAATAAAGTATCCCCCTCCAGTATTTCCGGAATCAACTTTTGTTTCCGGTGCAGATGCGACTTTATTGCTGTTGTCATTATTATTGTTGTTATTATGTGATTCACGCTCTTGTCTTGCTTGTCTTTCTTGTTCTGCTTTACGGCGCTCAGCTTCTTGACGTTTTCTTTCCGCCTCTTCTTTTGCTAACTGCTCCAATTCTCCGACCTTTTGTTCTGCAAGGGCGATTGCTTGAGCTTGAGCTTTCTCCTCGGCAGCAAGTATCGCATGTTCTTCTTCAATCGTTAGCTTAATTTCTTCCAAGTTTTCTTGTTCTTTTTCAAGCTTAGCCATTAACGTTTTTCTTTCTTTCTTTTGATTGTCCAGTTGGTCTTTTAAAGCAAGAAGCTCTGTCTTTTGAAGCTCTAACTCTTCTTTTTTCGCTACGACAGTATCTTTTTTCTCTTCCACTTCTTGTTTATGTTCTGCAAGCAACTGTTTATCAGCAGCTTGTTCTTCCATAATTTGTTTATCCTGGTCCATGATTGTATTTACCGCTGATGTACGGCTAATAAAATCTACAAAGCTTTTAGAACCAAAAATGACTTGGATTAATTTAATTTGACCACCGTTCTGTTGAATAGAGCGAAGGCGATCTTTTATTAATGCATCGCGCTTTTCAATCTTGTCTTCCAAAACCTCAATCTCTTTCGTAAGAGTTCCTATCCTCTCGGTTAAGTCGTCGATTTCATCGTTTGTCGCCTTTATCTCGTTCTCTTTCGCGGCAATATTATTCTGTGTTGTCGCAAGTTCATCTTCTATATCCAAAATCTCATTTTCAACTGATTCTTGTTCGCTTAAATTTTCATTGATTTTCGTTTCGGTATCCTGTTTGTCTTTATTCAGGCTATTTTTTTCCTCGGATATTTTAGATTTCTCTTGTTCATGTTCGTTGATCTGTTCTTTCAAGTCATCGATTGACTCTGCAGAAACTGGAGTTCCTGCTGTAACTGCAGTTGATAGTAAAGCTACTGCTGTTATGCTGGATAGGATCGATTTCTTCAATTCATATTCTCCCTTCATAATAATAGCTTCTGGTCATCTCACTATCTCTTAAACTTTCAAGAATTTACGTACACTCATTACACTTCCCCAAACACCGATCGTTGCACCAATGAGCAGGATGCCAAGTGATAAATACCAAGCAAATGGATTAAATTCCAATATCTCTACGAAACTAATATTAATTTGACTTGCGAGATTTTCGGCTATGTAATGGTAACCGAATAATACAACTGCAATCGGAATAATAGAACCTAGTAAACCAAGCAATAATCCTTCCACAAAAAATGGCCAACGAATAAATCCATTAGTAGCACCAACAAGCTTTTGAATGGAAATTTCAGTACTTCTTGCAATGATGGTGATTTTTATAGTGTTGGAAATGAGAAATACTGCGGTGAGTACTAATGCAGCAATCAACACAAGCCCGACGATTCGTGCGTAATTGTTAAACTCAAACAATTTATCTACAATATCCTGACCAAATGTTACATCATAGACATGGTCAAGTTCTTTTATTTCTTCGGCAATTCCTTCTGTCTCCTGCGGGGTTTCCGCTTTGACAACGTAGGCGTGATTTAACGGATTATCTTGTTCAAATAATTCCCAGGCCCTTCCTTCCTCTCCTAAGCTATTAGTCAAACTTTCTAGTTCTTCGTCATTAGAAGAGAAGTAGACATTTTCAACGCCATCCAGCTGTCTGAGTTGGTCTCCTAAGGCAATGACGTCATCATCTTCTGTTGTTAAATCAACAAGCACTTTAATTTCAACATCTGATTCGATATTTTTCGCAAATTCATTAAGGTTGAGGACGATCGCTAGAAATACACCGACGAGAATCAACGTTGTCGTTACGGCTCCGATGGAAGCAACGGTCATCCAACCATTCCGGAAAATGTTCTTCGTTCCCTCTCTCAGGTGGCGTAAAAATGTTCTAAACTTCATAGCCGTATTCACCTCGTTGTTCATCTCTTACAATTACACCGTCTTCAATCGCGATTACTCGCTTTTTAAATGTGTTTACAATTTCCTTACTGTGGGTAGCCATAATTAAAGTAGTTCCTTTATCATTAATTTCTTCAAATGTCTTCATAATTCCCCAGGATGTTTCTGGATCCAGGTTTCCTGTCGGTTCATCTGCAATAACAATACGCGGGCGATTTACAATGGCACGCGCAATCGAAACACGCTGCTGCTCCCCACCGGAAAGCTCTGCGGGGAGAAACCGTGCTTTATTCTTCAAACCAACTTCTTCTAATACTTCCATAACTCTTGTCCGGATTCCTTTTGGTGTTTCTTCAATAACTTCAAGTGCATAGGCAACATTTTCATAGACTGTTAATCTCGGTAAAAGCTTAAAGTCTTGGAAAACAACACCTATTTCCCTTCTTAAGTAAGGGACTTTTCTTTCTTTCAATTTACTTAAATCAACTTCATTTATAATGATATTTCCTTTAGTCGGTTTCTCTTCCCGATAAATAAGCTTAATAAAAGTAGATTTTCCAGCTCCACTATGTCCTACAATATATACAAATTCACCTTGTTTGATATCAACATTAATTCCGTTTAGAGCAGCGACTCCATTCGGATATGTTTTATACACATCTTCCATCAAAATCATTTATGTATCACCTTTTATTTATTTCAAATTATTTTTGTTAGTAGTTAACCTTTATAGATTCCTTAGCTATTATAACATCAATAAGTGCATTTTTTAGACATAAAATTATTACATTTATGTTTCAAGCATGCCATTTCATGTAATGTTCCTGGTAAAGTAGGATATTTTGTCGAAAAGAACGCGTGACAATGAGTCGATGTGATATTACAGAGGTGTAATAAAGTGAAACTTCATTCAGTGGGGTTTCCTTACCTCCCCACTGAATGTTAGTTGAACAGAATCAGGGATTTACGGACTGTTATATCCCCACCTTCACATCTTGGTTTTCCCTCATGTTTAGAGGTGGGGGTATTACAGACCGTTAATACGAGATAAATATAGACAAAAATAAAAGTCCGACTCACGAGATGTGAGCCGAACTTTTTCGTTTGTTTGTTATTACTGTTCTTCCAACCAATTCACTAATGCGTCAAGGTCATCTCCAGACACATCTTGTGCTGGCATAGAGCCTGTCCCATTTTCAACAATGTCTTTAATTTCGTCGCTGGAGTATCTACTTCCTACGTCTGTTAAAGCAGGACCTGCCCCGCCGGATAAATCTGCTCCATGACACATTGCACAGTTAGCCTGGTAAATTTCCTCACCAGCAGCAGTATCTACAGCATTGTCATTCTCAGCCGGTTCTTCTGTATTTGTGTCGCCATTGTCTGCTGGCTCTTCATTATCAGCGTTATTTCCGCCACCACAAGCACCAAGAACTAATACTGCTCCAAATAATACTGCTAATAACCACTTCTTCATACATAAATCCCCCATTCATATTGTGTAATAAGTTTATCAATAGTATTATATCCTATTGACAAATTTTTAAAACCCTTTTTAATCTGAAGTCTGTGAACAAAAACCAACATTTTCCTTATTTAACCAAAAACACGGGCACTTTCTTCTTTTTTTATTTTTCCGGTTACTTGATCTGGGAACGTAAATAAGCATCAATAAATAAATCGATTTCCCCGTCCATTACTGCCTGTGTATTTCCAATTTCTACATTTGTCCGGTGGTCTTTTACCATCGAATATGGGTGGAAAACATATGAACGGATTTGACTGCCCCAACCTATTTCCTTTTGTTCCCCGCGAAGGGCTCTAAGTTCCTGCTCCTGTTTCTCCACTTCGAGCTGGTATAGTTTGGATTTTAACATTTTCATTGCAGATTCCCGGTTTTTAATCTGGGAACGTTGGTTTTGACAAGTGACGACAATATTTGTCGGTAAATGGGTAAGACGGACGGCTGAGTCAGTTTTGTTTACGTGCTGACCACCCGCACCACTTGCCCGGTACGTATCAACTTTGATGTCTTCATCTCGCACTTCAATCTCAACATCATCATCCATTTCCGGTGTGACATCACAGGAAACAAAGGATGTATGACGTCGACCTGACGAGTCGAAAGGTGAGATACGCACGAGACGATGGACACCTTTTTCTGTTTTCAAATAACCATAGGCATTATGCCCTTTGATGAGCAAGGTTACGCTTTTCACTCCAGCTTCATCACCCGGTAAGTAATCAAGTGTTTCAACCGTAAAACCTTTCTTTTCTGCCCAGCGCTGGTATAGTCTTAATAACAAGCTTGCCCAGTCTTGGGATTCGGTTCCCCCTGCACCCGGATGCAGTTCAAGAATCGCATTCTTCGCATCATAAGGTTCACTAAGAAGCATTTCCAGTTCAAAATCGTTTATCTTTTCCATATATGTTTCCAATTGTTCATTTAAATCTTGGAATAATTCCTCATCTGCTTCTTCTTTAACCAGTTCGTAGGAAACTTCAAGATCTTCCAGTGTTGCTTCCATTTTTTCAAATGATTCAACTTGGTATTTCAAGCCATTCGTTTCGTCAATGACTTTTTGTGCGGCCTTTTGGTCGTCCCAGAATGCCGGGTCTGCCATTTGTTGTTCTAATTCACTTATACGAGCACGCTTGTCATCTAAGTCAAAGAGACCCCCTGAAAGCTTCAACTCGTGAAGTTATTTTATCCAATTCATTTCTGATTTCCGCTAAATCCATGACACATCACCTCATAAAAAGTTTAGTTTAAAGAACAAAGGCTCTAGCGCCCTTACAGGCTAAAAACGCGACGTCCTGTCGCAACGCCTGTACTAGCACATCCTGTGCGTCGTAGCAACGTACAAACTGTGCCTCCCAGGACGGGAGGTAGTTCGATGTTGCCCCATACGTGAGCGAACTTAATCGAACTTCCCCTTTACGGAATGAGATAAAGGAAACATGCCCCTTTTAGGGGTATGCCGCTGTTGGGCTTTAGCCCGTACTTAGGCGGCCCTCCTTTAGTTTTGAGTTGTTGATGTTGACTTATCGATTAGAGGAGTGTGAAGTTTGATAGTTGCTGGGCGTTGGAGCCGGACGTGGCTAGCCCTGGATACCTATGTTACCACAGCATTTTTATTTTATAATTTCTTATTCTAAGGAAAAGAACGAGGTCGGAATCGTCATGTCTCCTACCTCGTTAAAGTTCTTTAGTTTTTACCGTGACAGTTTTTATACTTCTTGCCGCTGCCACATGGGCATGGGTCATTTCGGCCGACTCGGTTTTCTTTTATAACAGGTTTACGTACCTTTTTCTTGCCGTCTTGACCCCCGTGAGCTGCTGTCGTATTTTTCACGACTTCTTCCCGTTGTAGGTTCTCACGAATTTGTGCTTTCATGATGAATCTTGCAACTTCATCTTCAATGGATTGAACCATTTGCTCAAACATCTGGAATCCTTCCATCTGGTATTCACGGAGCGGTTCTGTCTGTCCGTATGCACGCAGGTGAATCCCTTGACGGAGCTGATCCATTTGGTCGATATGATCCATCCATTTCGAATCGACCGCGCGAAGTACAATAACCTTCTCGAACTCGTGGAACTGATCCGGTTCTAACTCTTCCCGCTTCTCATCATAGGATTGTTGTACTTTCTCCATGATGAGTTCTTTCATTTCTTCCGGTTCTTTACCCATTAAATCTTCTTTCTTAATCGCTTCGGGACTTAATAAATTCGCGTGAATATGTTCCATAATCGCATTGATGTTCCATTGATCCTCATCTTCATCTTGTGTATGGGAATCAATTACCCGATCTACCGAGGAACGTATCATATTCATGATAATTTCAGTTAAGCCGTCTTCAGCATCGATCACTTCAAAGCGCTGTTTATAGATAATTTCCCGTTGTTCACGCAGAACGTCATCATAGGAGAGAATTGTCTTCCGCGCATCAAAGTTATTTCCTTCAACTCGTTTCTGTGCAGATTCTACTGCACGGCTCACCATTTTGCTTTCAATCGGTTGATCTTCATCCATTCCGAATCGGTCCATCATAGCCCGGAGGTTATCTGAACCGAAGCGGCGCATCAATTCATCTTCCATGGAGAGATAGAATTGTGTTACACCAGGATCTCCCTGACGGCCAGAACGTCCTCGAAGCTGGTTATCGATCCGTCTCGATTCATGACGTTCTGTTCCAATTACCGCAAGCCCGCCAAGTTCAGGAACACCTTCTCCAAGCTTGATATCTGTTCCACGGCCTGCCATGTTCGTTGCAATCGTTACAGAACCTTTTTCTCCGGCTTTTTCAATGATCTCCGCCTCACGGTAGTGGTTCTTTGCGTTAAGCACTTCATGTCGAACGCCAGCTTTTTTAAGCATTTTTGAAATCAATTCGGAAGTTTCAACAGCTACCGTACCGACAAGTACAGGCTGACCGGCTTGATGTCGTTCTTTAATCTCTGCAACGACTGCGCGGAACTTCGCTTCCATAGATTTATAAATCAAATCGGGACGGTCTTCCCGGATAATCGGCTTATTCGTCGGAATAACGATGACATCCATATTATAAATATTACGGAATTCTTCCTCTTCCGTCTTCGCAGTACCTGTCATCCCGGATAACTTGTTGTACATCCGGAAGTAGTTTTGGAAGGTGATGGATGCTAAGGTCATACTTTCATTTTGAATTTGTAGTCCCTCTTTAGCCTCAATCGCTTGATGCAGGCCATCACTATAGCGACGACCTTTCATTTTACGACCAGTGAACTGGTCAATGATGACAACTTGCCCTTCCTCTACCATATAATCATCATCACGATGCATAGCCACATGGGCTTTTAATGCTTGGTTAATATGATGGGTTAAGGAAACATTATCCAAGTCAAACAAGTTTTCGATATTGAAAAATCGTTCCGCTTTGTTAATACCTTCTTCTGTAAGTTGGACACCTTTCGTTTTCTCATCATAGGTGTAGTCTGTTTCTCTATTTAATGTTGTTACAAAACTGTTCGCCTGAGTATAAAGCGATGCAGACTTCTTAGCTGCTCCTGAGATGATTAACGGTGTTCTCGCTTCATCAATCAAGATCGAGTCGACCTCATCAATGATAGCAAAGTTAAGTGGCCGTTGTACCATCTGTTCCTTATAAAGGACCATATTGTCCCGTAAGTAGTCGAAACCGAACTCATTGTTTGTTCCATACGTAATATCACATTGGTACGCTTCACGCTTCTGTTCTTTCGTGTAGCTGTTTAAGTTTAATCCAACAGTTAGACCGAGAAAACTATACAGTTCACCCATTTCATTTGCGTCACGCTCTGCCAGATATTCGTTAACGGTAATAATATGGATACCATTTCCTGCTAGAGCGTTTAAATATGCCGGCATAGTGGAAGCTAAAGTCTTCCCTTCCCCCGTTTTCATCTCGGCAATGTTTCCGCCATGAAGGGCAATTGCTCCCATAATTTGTGACCTGAATGGGCGCATGTTCAACACTCGTCTTGATGCTTCACGCACTACGGCATAAGCTTCTACGAGTAGGTCGTCCAATGTCTCGCCTTTTTCAATTCTTTCCTTGAATTCTTCTGTTTTATTTTTCAATTCATTATCTGAAAGCTTCTCCATCTCTGGTTCTAAAGCTTCTACTTCGTCTGTACTTTTTTCAATTCGTTTAACTTGGCGCTTATTACCATCGCCAAATATCTTTGTCAGAAATCCTGCCATATATTATACGCTCCTCAATCTAATCAATACCTTAACACTATAATCATAACACTATATGTCAAAGCCTGACAACAATCAAAGGCGAAAACAACCGGTTACGATACTGCGTTTTCGATAAAGAGCCAAAACCAAAGTAATGGGACATAACCAATCAACAGCCATTTTGCAGCCCGACCAGATATTCCAAGCAGTAACTGAGAATGCGTGTTAAATTTCTTCCCGTCGATGAACTCCAATTTGCCCGGGTAAAAAGTAAAACAGAAGATTTTACTCACCCACTGTTTGCATTTTTTTATATTTGTAATCTACAAAAATAACCCCTCATACTCAATGAGGAGTTATTCATCTAAATTCAGCTTCCTTTTGAGGTATCAACCTACGCGGGAAGACATTTAATTCCTTTTCCGATCCTTTTGCCAGCCTGCACTCAATTCCGTTCACCCATTCAGCCCTCTTTGGATAATAAGCTCAATTGGCTTCTTATGCGTATACAGCAAATCAGCGCCTGGCATTGCTTGCTTCACTCTATCTAATAATTGTCCCTTCACAAAATGACTATTTTGCAGGACACCCCCGAGAAGCAGCAATTTAAATGGAACATCCACAATCCCAACACGATTCACAGCAGTGCTGACAAGCTGATAAAGCTCGTCAGCTGATTGTTCTAAAATAGTTCTGCTCGCTCCGTCTCCCTCGTAATTTGCTTTCTCAACTATTTTTGCCAGAGCGCCAACTTGATGAATGGAAAAATCGGGGCTGTATACCCAGTTATAGAGTGCTTCATGATCTGTAAAATTAAAATGCTCCAACACTAGCTCCTGTAGCAGCGTTTTCGGTCCTCGACCATCATGCATTTTTAAAATCGCAGAAATGGCTTGTTTCCCTATCCAATAGCCACTGCCTTCATCTCCGAGTCTGTGTCCAAAACCTCCTGTTCGTACATAATTTTCTTTTCCATCATGTGCAAAAACAATAGAGCCCGTACCCGCAATAAGAATGGCTCCAGGCTGATTATTAGTTGCCCCAAGCAAAACGGATAGTGCATCATTTTCTATAATCACTTTATCTATTTTGATACCGCTCTGTGCAAGCGCCTGTGAAACAATTTCATCTACATTTACTTGATCTTTTTTTGTATCAATTCCGGCAAGAGCAAACACACATTTATGAAAGCTTATTTCAACAAAGCGATCTGGATAGTGATATTTCTTTAGGTTATTCACTGCTTTTACGATCACTTCTTTAAGCGTATTAATTGCACCCTTTTTACCTGCAACATGGTAGTTCGCTGTGCCAGACTTCCCTGTACTTAATACATTTCCTGCTTTATCTGTAATCACGGCAATTGTCTTCGTTCCTCCACCATCAATGGCTAATATGGGCAATTCCTTTTGTTCAGCTGGTTGATTTTCCCGTATGGATTTTTTAAAAGTTTTGCTCAAGTCATCACCTGCATGGAAAAAATATTCTTTACTCGTCATCTGGCATCAAACTTTTAAGTTTACTGTCAATTTTTTTATTAGCCGCTTCCAATACTTTTCTTTTGCCGGCCAGCCAGGCACTTATTGTGCGTTGCTGCTCATACCTTACTTCAACAGTCTTCTGCATTCTTTCTTTACTTGGCCCGCCTTCTAGTGAACGGATTTTAATAAAATGTTCCGGATCTAATGCATCAGCCAATTCTTCTGATCTCATATTCAACTTATGTCCAATAATCTGCTGTGCATGCTTGTTTAGATGATCCAATGTAAAATATCTCAAGGACTCCTTGTCATTTTCAACTAAGTCCTGTACAGAGGCACTGACAATTTCATGTGCTTTTCTAAAAGATAAATTATTTGAGCGAACGAGTGTATCAGCAAGCTCTGTCACATTGGCAAAACTTTCCTTCGCCCGCTTCAGCAATTTTTTCTTATTTACCTTCATTGTCATTAACACACCTGACAATAAATAATAAATATTTGTTAGCTTCTCAAGCGCGTTCCACATATATGGCTGCATGTCGTCTTCCGTGTCTACAATATCTCCAAATGGAGTATTATGCATCATGGATAAAACCGTTTCCACATCCCCCTTCACACTCGATAACATTGCACGTGTATGTTCAATAGACACAGGATTCTGTTTTTGCGGCATAATGGAACTGATTTGCACATACGGACTAAACAGCTTAAACGCACCAAATTCCTGTGTTCCCCATAATAACAAATCTTGAGTGGAACGGCCTAAATCAATTGCAGCCAATTGGACAGCAGTTGCTGTTTCCCCAATATAATCTGCACCAGAAACAGCGTCCCAAGCATTATCTATTATCCCTTCAAAGCCGAGCAACTCTTGAACTGTCCCACGATTAATTGAAAAGCCTGAAGTTGTGAGCGCTGCTGCTCCCATACTACTCTTATTCACCGTTACAAAAGCAGCCTGCAGCCGTTCAATATCTCTTGTAAGCATGTCAGTCATTGCATTAAAATAATGACCGAGTGTTGTAGGTTGAGCCTGTTGTGTATGTGTATAGCCAATCATCACTGTATCGATATGCTCTTCAGTCAACTCAATTAGACTTTGCCGCAAATGTAAAGCCGCTTCAATCAGATATAATAATCGCTCACGAATATTCATACGGTAGATTGCGATTCCCATATCATTTCTGCTGCGAGCGATATGGAGATTCCCAGCAAGTTCTCCAGCATCTTGAATAAGAAAATCCTCTACCTCGAAAAATAAATCCTCATAAGAGCCGTTATAAAATCGTTCCCCGACTTCTTTTATATCAATTTTATTAAGCGATTTGACTATTTTTACTGCTTCTTCCTTCTTAACTATCCCCTCTTCAACTAACATAATCAAATGTGCAAAATGAATTTGAAGCATTGGGCGAATGGCGTTGAATTTCGCCTGATTATACGCTGGTTCAAGAACCAAATCTTTATATGTTTTCGCTGGAAACTGGTTACCCTCTTTTTCTAAGATTTTTTGCCTATGTAATGATACCACTTTTTTTACATCCTTTCTTTTGGTTATTAGCCAATTGAAGCACCAGATTGATTTGTGCCACCTTTCAGCCTTTCATTTATGAGCAGAACAACAATAATCAAAATTGTTTGCAATACTCCATAAGCGCAGGCTGTTCCAAATTGGAAGGAGTACATTTTATTCCATATACCTACAGACAAAGGCATCGTTGAAGGTGAATAGAGTAAAATAGAAGCAACGAATTCTGTTAACCCTTGTACAAAGGCTAACAACGTTCCTGCTAAAACTCCTGGCATAATAATTGGCAGTACAACTCTTCTAAACGAATGCCACCATGTAGCCCCAAGACTTTGCGCTGCTTCCTCAATAGAATCATCCATCTGTATTAAACTGGCTTGTGTATTCCGGAAAACGAGCGGTAACTGTCGAACAAAATAAGCCAGTGGTAAAATCCAAAATGTACCAACTAATACCTGATTAAAGGAAAATACATTCCCTTCACTGAACGCAGATATCAAGTTTACCGCCACAACAGTCCCTGGCAAAGCCCAAGGAACCATAATTAATATGTCCATAAATACTTTACCTTTAAATGCAAAGCGCACCATCGCGTAAGCAGCTGCTACACCGAAGATAATATTCCCGATCACTGCGACAATACTCATTTGAATGCTATTCTTAATTGGTCCCCAAGTTCTTGAATCAGTAAATAATTCAATATAATGCTCAAAGGTATATGACGTTGGAATAATTTGCGTCGTCCATTCACCGTCTACCGCAAACGAAATTAAGGCAATTACCAAGATTGGAAGCATCAAAATAAAAACCCCAATTGTAGATAAAATAGCAGCGATGTATTTTACAACTGGTGAACTTACTTCCGTTCGATGCACACCCACACCTTTACTCTGACTTTGATAATTTCTGCGATTTTGATACCATGTCATTAATATTAAAAAGGCAATGGAAACAAGCGACAAAATAGTCGATTGTGTTGCTGCCATGTCCAGATTTCCATTTGTTCTTGAAAGTGTAATCGCCATTGTCATCACACGCTCAACTCCAAACATAAGCGGTGCTGTATACGAGGCCATAGAAATCATAAATACTAATAATGATGATGCAACCATCGCAGGGGTTAACATAGGTAAAATAATTTTACGCCAAATTCTCAATCGGCCGGAACCTAGACTAGTTGCAGCTTCCTCAAGTGATAAATCCAAACCTCTGATTGCAGCCGATGCACTCAAATAGAAATATGTATACATCGTAAAGGTATGCACAATTATAATTCCCCAAATACCCTCCAACGCAAATGGAACATTATCTAACTGGAAGATCGATTGAAAGAGCCGCGGAAAAATCCCGCTGCTTCCATATAAAAAGGAAAAAGATATTGCACCAATTAATGGCGGTAATGCCATCGGAACTAAAACAAGGATAGATAATATTTTTCTTCCGGGAAATTCATATCTATTTAATAGAAAAGCCATCCCAACACCAACGATTGCACAAGTGATAACACTAACTATTGAAATAAATATACTATTATAGAGGGATTCTAAGTTAGCCTCTGACGTAAAAAATCTAAGGTAATTTGTTAAAGACAATGAACCTTCCTGATCGACCACACTTTGTAAAAACGTTTTGTACATCGGAAAGATGACGTAGGCTAATAAAACGAAAACCAAAGGTGATATTAAAACATAAACAAAGTATTTCGATTGTGTTATTCTTTTCCACACACTTTGTTTTGGTGCACGAGTTTCACTATTAGTCGTCATGTTATTACCTCTTTTCACTCATAAAATAAATCCCGCTTTCAGGAACATGCAATGTAATCGTATCACCTCGTTCCAAGACTTTTGTCCTTGCATTAACAATCATTACATTTAATTCGTGATCTCCAACTTTCACAATATAATTAATACTTACCCCAGTAAACTCACTCAATTGAATGATGCCGGTTAATGTATTTGCTCCCTCTCCAGTGTTAATCATTTCAGGACGAATGGAGAGCAGCACGCTATCTTCATTTGCATAGTCAAGCATTGGAGAACCATTCTCTCTTAATCCTTTTAGTATGATACCGCCACCAATATCGACCGTGACATGCGTATCTGTCAGGTTTTTCACATCGGCTTTTATAATATTGGATTCTCCTATAAATGAAGCAACAAAATGATTAACCGGTTTATTATAAATCTCCTGTGGTGTACCAATTTGCTGGATTTCTCCTTTATCCATCACCATTATCCGATCGGACATCGACATTGCCTCATGCTGATCATGTGTAACATAAATCGTTGTAATTCCCAGTTCAACCTGTAATCGTTTAATTTCAATCCGTGTTTCTTCCCGTAACTTAGCATCTAGGTTGGATAATGGCTCATCAAGCAATAGAATATCTGGTTCTATTACTAATGCTCTTGCAAGAGCTACACGCTGCTGCTGCCCACCTGATAGCTCTGTTATTTTCCGGTTGCCATATCCTTCTAGATGGACAAACTTTTGTGCCTTTTCTACTTTGTTTTTAATCTCACTGCTTGATAGCTTTCTTACTTGCAAACCAAAGGCAATATTTTCAAACACAGTCATATGTGGAAAAAGTGCATAGTTTTGAAACACCATGCCTATATTTCTTTTATTCGGCTTTAAACCTGTAATATCCTCATTATCAAAATAGACTTTACCTTCTGTTGGAAAGTAGAAACCAGCAATAATTCTTAATGTTGTTGTTTTCCCACAACCACTCGGTCCCAAAAATGTAAAAAACTCACCTGATTTGATATGAATATCAACATCTTCTACTCCCTTTGCTTTTCCAAACTTCTTTGTGATATGTTCTAATCTGACACTTTTCATAAACTTCACCTTTCTTTTATAGCGAAACTTCATTAAATGGGAGGATCTTTTCATCTCACTTAATGTTAGTCGAACCAATCGGGCCGTTACTGACTGTTGGAACGCAACTTTTAGGAGATGGGATCTTACTGCCAGCTACACTGAGATAAAAAGCAGGGTGACATATGAGTACATCACCCTACACATTTAAGGCTAAAATTAATTTTGATCTTTAATGTTATTATCCCAATAATCCATCCAGTCCATTTCATTTTCAGATAAGACTTCCCAATCAAGATCAAGTTCTTTTAGTTCAAGTTCATTGTACCAATCCGGCATTGCATCAGGATCAATATCATTCCGTGACGGGATTTGATATGTTTCTTCTGACAACTCTACAACTGTTTCAGAATCAAATAAGAATTCATAGAACAGTTCAGCATTCTCTTTATTCTTCGCGTCTTTAATAATACCTACTGCATCAACTAAAATCGGCGCACCACTCTCTGGGTAAATATAATCGAATGGTTGATTATTTGCATGTGCCTGAATAAGGATATCCTGCAAGTTCCATAGCGAAAGCGTTCCTTCTTGACGAGCAAGTTTCAAGTATAAATTAGTAGGATCCTGTGCATATTCCTTCGTGTTAGCATCAAGCTTTTCCAGCCACTCATAACCCTTTTCAGGATCATTCGGATCTTGACGATAAATCATTGAAGCATAAATTGTTCTCATCGTTCCAGATGGTAATACGCCGCGAATGATAATCTCATCTTTCCATTCTTCGTCTAGCAAATCATCCCAATCCTGAGGCCCAGATTCTTTATCTAAAACATCACTGTTAATCATGATAACCTCAGGCAAAAGCATTTCTCCATACCATCTTCCCTCTGGATCCTTATGTTCTGGTTCAATTGCGTCATCAAAGCTTGGTGTAAAAGGCTCTAACAAATCCTCATCAGCTGCCTGCATAAACGCAGACTGTGTGCCTCCCCACCAGAAGTCTCCTCCTGGGTTTGACTTTTCACCACGTACACGTTCCATAATTTCCTGTGCACCCATTGTCAGAACATCTACCTGAATATCCGGATATTCTTCATTAAACATTTCTACAACCTTATCAACTACTGTTTGATCACGTGCAGTATAAACGACAAGATTTCCTGAAGCTTCTTCGGAATCGCTTTCCCCAGTGCCATCTGAAGAATTATCGCCGTCACATGCCGCAAGTAATACTAAAATAAAGGCAGCCATTAATATTAATACGAATTTCTTTTTCAAACTTAACCCCTCCAAATAGAATTGTTATTTTTTATATTTAAAGCCAGCAACATGAAATTCTGCTAAACCAAGATGAAACGCTCCATATATACCGGCTTTAGAACCTAATTCAGTTACTTTAATCTCAGGCATTTGCGGGACAAATCTTTCAATTTTTTGTTTAAAAGCATGTAATGAAGTTTGATTCATATTAACAAGCTCTCCTGATAAAATGACAGCCTGGGGATCAATAATACTAATCAGATTAATCGCTGCTTTGGCCCAATGATCAATCGTTTCTTCCAAAATTTCTTTTATCCTTGCATCATTTTGATGATATTGCAGTATATGAAGTAAAGAATCTGCCTCACACGTTGCTAGATTAACTTCTAACTCTCTTAATCTTTCAGAGACCCCAAATAAACCATAATTTGTTTCAAATACACCCAACTCCTGCTTAATATTATTTTCATCTCCTATCATCATAAAGCCTACTTCTCCTGAAGCAGAGTGCGACCCTTTATAAAACTTTTCATTTAAGAAAAGCCCGCTGCCAATGCCATTACCAATAAACAAATAAACGAAATTAGCGATGTTTTGACCTTGTCCTTTATAAAATTCACCAATTGTCATCAAGTTCACGTCATTTTCAATAATGACATCAACTTTCAGACGTGAAGATAATTCCTTTCTTAAATTCGTATTTCCCCATCGAATCGTCGGTGATGAACGAATCATGTCATCGGAATCCATTTTAATACCCGAAACTCCAACAACAATGCCCAGCACCTTATCCATCGTGACTTTCTCTAACTCTAAAAGTCTTTCAACCCCTTCTTCAATTGAATCTATGATAACCGTTCCATCACTGTGTGGTATGAATTTCTGCTTAAATAGCGTTAGAATTTCTCCACTCATATCACCTAATGCAAAATGTATAGAATCATTTTCTATTAAAACACTAACAACAAAGTTAAAGCGAGAATTGTATTTAAGATAGATTGGCTTTTTACCGCCACTTGACTCGCCTACCCCTGTTTCAAGAATTAACTCTTCATCGAGCAGTTCCCTGACAATTTCTGAAATAGTTGGCTTACTGAGCTTTGTCTTTTTAGATAAATCCGCCCGAGACTGCTTTGGATTACGTCTTAATTCATTGATAATTAATTCTCTGTTCATCATTTTAACTAATTGAGGAGTAGATTTTTTCACTTGCCATCACAACCATTTCTGCACAGCGCGTTCTTTTTTGCTGACTTAAAAACTTAGTTAGTAAAGCTAACTATCAAAGTATGACCAGTATAATATGGAAGCGATTTCATGTCAATGTCTTTTTTTAATTTTTCAGAGAATAGTCCATCAGGCCTATCCTTCTAACCTATGCTGACACCCTTAAATTTATTCCGTATCAAGCCTTTTGGATAATTTTAATCTAGCAGTAATATCTCATTTCAATAAAAATATCTGTTATCTAGTATTATTTTATCAAGAAAAACATGGAACTTTTAGAATATTTACACCGTTAATTGCTTGTGATAGCGTTTAACTAAGTTAGTTTTGCTAACTAACTTAGCTTATTTATAGAAAGGAGGCCTTATGCAGGTTATTTGACAATTAATATAATGAAAGGGGTTACAAAATTGAAGAAGATTTTTACTTTATTAATGGCAGTCCTGCTTATTTTACCAACTGTATCTTTGTCTGGATTCGCTCAGAAAAAAACCGAACATGATATGGATTTATGGAATGCAGTTAAACCTCTGAGCACTACTGTAAGTTTTTTAAATACAGGTGCACATCCCGATGATGAGCGCAGTGATTTTCTAGCATACTTATCCAGAGGATTAGGTGTAAAAACCTCAAGCCTGATTGCTAACCGTGGAGAAGGCGGTCAGAATGAAATCGGCAGTGAGCTTGATAATGCACTTGGCATTATCCGTTCAAATGAAATGAAAGAAGCTGCGAAAATAACAGGGGTTAAAGCTTACCATCTAAGTGAAACAACTTCAGATTCTATTTATGATTTTGGCTTTTCAAAGTCTCCTGAAGAAACTTTGGAAAAATGGGGAGAAGAGCTTACTTATGAGCGTCTGATCCGCTTTATAAGAACATATCAACCTGATATTGTCATGCCCTCCTTTCGAGATGTTAATAGTCAGCACGGTCATCATCGTACAATGACAATTTTAAGTGAAAGAGCTTTTACTGATGCTGCAGATCCAAACGTTTTCCCTGAGCAACTTGAAGAAGGCTTGGAACCTTGGCAGGTGAAAAAACTTTATTTACCTGCAGAATCACAAGAAACGGCCACTCTTTCCATTGAAATTGGTGATTATGATCCTGTTTACGATATGACCTACCCACAGCTGGGAGAAGAATCGAGATACCTGCATAAGAGCCAGGGAATGGGAAGAGACATCCCAGCCGAACCAAAGCAAACGCATTTAGAATTAGTTGACAGTGCAGTAACGACACAGGAAAATAATTTGTTTGAGGGTATTCCTTATGATTTAAAAGAATGGGCAGAGGTTGTTTCTCAGCCTGTTCTAAGCAACCAGCTAAAAAAGCTGCAAAAAAAGCTGGATAAAATTATCAAGTTATACCCGAACCGAACTGAAATTTTCCCTGAATCACAACAGGCTTTAAAAGAAACACAAAATTTAATAAAGAAAGTGGATAAAGCTAAGCTAGCACCAGATGTAAAGCATGATTTACTTCATAAACTAGAATTGAAAGCCGAACAGCTTACAGAGGTGAGCTTCGTTTCATCAAACCTAAATGTTGAAACGACAATCGATTCATCTGTAATAACACAAGGTGAAAAAGTGCAAGTAACGATGACTCTCTCCAACGAGGGAGATAAAAAAGTTAATCATGTACAAGCTGCATTAGAACTTCCTGAAAACTGGAAATATAATGGGGCTGTTAATGTAAAACATATGAAGCCGGGAGAAACAAAAACAGCAGTATTTCATTTAGAAGTTCCTGAAGATGAAGCATATTATCATCCTTATGATGAACCTGTAATACAGCCTATCGTGTCCTTTAAGGAAAAAGGAACAGAGACGGCTGTTCCTTTAGAACTAGATAATACCGCAGCTGTGCTTCCGGAGCTTGCTGTTAGCGTTGACCCTGAAAGTATAATGGTAAATACCGCAGATGTAAAAGAAAATATACCACTTAAGGTTAGAGTTAAGAACTATGACATAAATTCACGAGATGCGGAAGTAGCATTAAAATTGCCTGAAGGGTGGACAAGTGAACCAAATACAACAGAGGTTTCATTCACAGAGCGTTTTGAAGAACAGGAAGTAACCTTTACTGTTAGTCCGCCTGCAGATATAGAGGAAGGCAATTTTGAAATTGAAGCTTATGCAATATCAAATGGAAAAACCTTTGACACAACAGTGCAAGAGATTCAATATGATCATATAAATGATGAATATTTTCTTTATTCATCTGCTGCCGATGGTGAAGCCTTTGAATTGCTTATCCCAGACAACCTTAAAGTCGGTTATATTGAAAGCGGATTTGATAATGTCGCAAATCACTTAATTAATGCTGGCTTTAATATTACAAAACTGACAGAAGAAGACCTAGCATCAAGTGATTTATCTCAATTTGATACTATTGTGACTGGTATCAGAGCCAACTTGTCCCGACCAGATTTAGTCGAGAATAACGCTAGACTTCTTCAATATGTAGAGGAGGGCGGTCACCTTGTGGTTCAATATCACAAGCCAGGAGATAACTGGGATGTCGAAGCTTCAGCTCCTTATCATCTGGAGATCGGCTCACCATCAATTGAATGGCGGGTTACCGATGAAAATGCAGAAGTTACAATGACTCAGCCTGAGCACAAGCTATTCAATTATCCAAACCAGATCACAGATAATGACTGGGACAACTGGGTGCAGGAACGCGGTCTCTACTTCCCGATGAATTGGGATGACCGTTACGAGACATTCGTAGAAATGGCAGACCCCGATGAAGAGGCATTCGACGGTGGTATCCTATTAGCAGATTATGGTGAAGGAACATACCTTTATTCCAGCCTAGTCTTCTATCGTCAAATAGACAGTCAAGTACCAGGGGGATATCGTATTTTCACAAATTTAATCAGCTATGGTGCAGAGGAATAATTCTAATAGAGGCCGGACATAACTAGTAAAATAATAATAAGTGAAAAGGTTCCAAGCGTTTAAAATTTGCTTGGAACCTTTTAATATCCTATTTCTTACAGTGTTGGTTCAATTAAACCGTATTTACCATCTTTTCGGCGATACACAACACTTGTTTCACCTGATTCTACATTATTAAAGACAAAGAAGGAGTGACCGAGCATATCCATCTGAAGTATCGCTTCTTCAGAATCCATCGGTTTCAAATCAAATCGCTTCGTACGCACGATTTCAAAGTTATCAGATGTATCTTCATTATCCGCAAGTTCTCTTTCCATTTCCGCAAATACATGCTTAGGTGCACCATGTTGACGGGATTTACGGTTGATTTTGGTTTTATATTTTCGAACTTGTCTTTCTAACTTATCTACTACTAAATCGATTGCTGCATATAGATCGTCGTGTCGTACTTCCCCACGTAATAGGAGGTCGGTCATTGGAATTGTTACTTCGATGCGCTGCTCATCATTATAGACACTTAAATTTACATGAACATCAGTTGATTGAGTAGTATCGAAATAGCGCTCAAGCTTGCTGATTTTCTTTTCCACATACTCTCTAATAGCATCGGTAACCTCAATATTTTCTCCACGAATGTTAAATCTCATAAAAGTGTCCTCCTTTAATTCTTTATATATATAGTATACTATGTTTCCCGGTACTTTTCCTCCTCAAACGTTTACGTTGTGTAAATGGTTTCACTGATGGGCAATGGTAAAGCTTGATATAACAATGTTTAGGCTGGAAACATTTTTTTATTTATATTTACAATATCGTTGTACTAGATTCATATTTCTCTAGATTTCCTCTTACACGTAGCAAATTTGTTAACCCAGCTTTCGTCGACAAAGCATATGGCTAGACACGGCTTTTTTTTAATATTGTTTTCCAATGAATTGCTAAGCACTTTCATACAGCGTAAGTGTCTGCTCTTTCACTAATTAAGGCGCTCTAATCGCCGTTCAGTTGCCCGGTGGACGGATGCTTTCCGCGGGCACAGCTGGAGCCGCCCGCGGAAAGCGAGAGGTGTCTGGACTGCGGACCTCCAGAAGTACGTTGCACAATTTCGCTAAATGAAAGTGATCGACAATTTCTCTTGTATATTAAAAGGAAGTGCCATAACTTTAACCTTGTGATTACGAAAGGTTATGGCACTTCCTTCTTGTTAATTTTTACGGTCTAAAAAGGTACCGTCTAAGGTGGATACATTTTTATAAGGATTTGTGTAAAATTGTTGGGATTTCTTTTGTTGTTGCATTTGTTTCATTTCTGTCTTTAAATCCGTAAAAAGATTTTGCATTTTCATCTGAATTTTTGGATTCAACTTGGCGATTTCATTACCAAGCTTCATTTCTTCGTCTGAGTATGGAGGAGACAGTTGCTCCATCCATTTTCCCCGTTCCTCAATAAGTTCATTTAACTGTTGAATGACATCATCCCGGTTCTTTGATGTTACGGGTTGTTCCAGTAATGTTGTCAACTCTTTAGTCAATTCATAGACTTTCTCCAATACTTCCATTAGACTGTTGGCCTTTGGGAATATTGTTGCTTACGATGCTGAAGGAGTACTTGTTTCCATGTATCTCTGAATTCAGTTACAAGACCAAGAACATTCTCTAGCTTTTCAGGGCTGTTATCGATATTCGCAGCTGTTAATTCATTAAGCATAAATTCATAAAGTGGCTGGAATTGCTTAGATATCTCCACTTTTGGATCTAATGTAATTAATAGTTCACGAATTATATTTTGCGCCTTTTGAATATTTCTGTTCTTCGCTTCATAGTCATTTGCATCCATATCTTTCATAGCTTGCTTCACAAATTTTATGCAACCATTGTAAAGCATAAGGGTTAATTCTCCGCCAGATGCTGTATTTACTGCATTATTTTGATAGGTTTGATATGCTCTATTCATCTTGTATCACTCCTTATTGGTACATATTACCACCGAAGTCCATTAACATCGCCGATTGATTGTTCATCATGGAAATTGCCCGCTCCATTGCGGAGAATTGACGCCAATATCTGTCTTCAACTTGCTCTAAGCGATCTTCAAATGCTTTAATCCGTTTTTCCATTGTTTCAAGTTCGCGCCCCATTGTATACATCTGATTGGTAAAGTGACCTTTTCCTGCTCGTTGCTCAATTTTACCAATTGTCGTCTCAAGCGAATCTTCCAGCCGATTTAATAATCCTCGGCTCGAACCTTCCGAACTATTGAATAACAGATTTTGGACAGATGTTGCATCTTCTTCTAACTTCTCACGTAATATTTTTTCATCAATTTTAAGAAGCCCACCATCCATATAATCTTCCGTTGTCGTAATTCCTATTTGAGCCATTAGGCGAAATGCCCCTTCATTATCAACAGTGGACGACCAGGTCGAGCGGAGACTTGTTAATGCAGATGGAATAATAGATTCTCTGCGCAATAGTCCGCTTTTTGCCTTTTCTTCCCAAAGCTCGATTTGCCTTTCAGACATTTCTTCCATTTGCTCTTCCGTAAGTGGTGGGAAATCGCGGTAAATTGGTTCTTGTTGCGTTCCGTTCAATGTTGTAATGAGTTCATTATACTTATTGACGAAATCTGTAATATTTTCCACAGCTTTATCAATATCATTCGTAACTGTGAGGGTTGCATTAATTGGTTTATTATTTTCATCTACTCCTGTTACATCGTGGAAGGTAAACGTCATACCATTTAATGTGTAGCGATTATCCTTTGACTCTAATTCAACAACATCATTATAGGTAAATTTTGCGTTTGTTCCACCTTTCTCTTGTTCCTGATCCATATTAAGAACATCAAGGAAAAATTCGCTTCCCTCTCCAAACCCTATTTCTTTTCCACCAAATTCTTCGGTCGTATTATAATTACCAGAACGTTTCGTTTCCATTACAAAAGTCTTCGATGTTTCATCATAAAAGGCACGAATATTTTTATCTGCACCTTGGATTTTTTTTGCAATCGAATCAATCGTATCGTCTTCACTGATAGTAAATTTGCGCTCTTTCATTTCCCCTTCTTCTACATCATAAGTATAAAAAGAAACCTCTTTATCAGCGTATTCAGAGATTTTACTCTCAATATCTTCCTTAGAAGCATTTCCCTTATTAATTGCATTAGAGGCAAGTTGCGTAACAGCAATCTTAAAAGCACCATTCCCAGCTACAGCAGATCCTGTCGCAGTCACTGCTTCTTCCATAGAAGATTTCACTGTCTTCGGGTTAATTGTATTGCCACTAGTTAACCGCATGTTTTCAATTAGCAGTTCCAGTTCGGCAATCTGCTTATTAATGTCACGGAAAGCGTCACGTTGCCATTCCATTTTCGTCCGTTGCTGCTGGAGTTTATTTAACGGAATCCGTTCCGCATTCATCAAGTCTCTTATCATTGAATCTGTATCAATACCACTGGCCAAGCCACCTATACGCATATGCTCACTTCCTTATATTTTTTCATCGACAAGTAATCCCATGAATTCCGCCATCGCCGCATACATATCGAGAATTTTCTTTGGTGGAATTTCCTTAATTACTTCATCCGTTGTTGAATCAACTACCGTCACATAATATTTATCAAGCTTATCATGTAATTCGAACTTCAAATTGCGGCGAGATGGTTCTAAAAATTGATTGAGATTATCAACCGCTTCTTCGACCGCATCTCTTTGCATTTTACCGTATTTTTCAATTTTTACATTTGAATTTTCTTTTTGTTGGTTTTCTTTCGTAGCTATTATAGGTCTATCAACTGACTTCTCTTGTTTAAGTTGAATGTTGCTCTGAATGATTGGCTGAGATCCGATCTTTTCTATCGCCATCCCTATTCATCCCCCTCATATATATCTACTAGTAGTATCGGCATGTTTTCGAAGTTTTGAAGGGGAATTTACAAATTACTTGTCCAATGTGTTGTCGTTCATTAGCTCAAGCAAATCGAGCGTAAGATTGGCTGCTGCGTTATTCTGTTCCTTAATATCCAAATAAATTTCTTTTCGGTGAATATCTACAGATTTCGGTGCTTCAATCCCGAGCTTTACTTGATCTCCTTCCATCCCCAGCACCTTGATTTCAATATCGTCCCCAATTTGGATTGCTTCATTTTTCTTTCTCGTTAAAACTAGCATGTTCTAGCTCCCTTCTCGTCTGGGGCAATCGCGACCTTGGAAGAATACGTATGGTCACTTAAAATATACTGTTTACCGATTAATTGCTTCGTATTAATAATGATTGGGGCTCGTAAATTCATCGTACTTTGCGAGAATGGTTTATTCAATGTCACAATCGCGTAGACTGCCACATCCTCCTTAGCTGTAATTTTTAATAGATCGAGCAAATCTTCATCCAGCTTTAATTCATACGCTTGATAGAATAGATATGGATTGGTAATTACAAAGGCAAGATTACTCGTTTTCGTTGATTGCAGTAATTGAAATGCTGCATTATTCGGCAATTCTAAAATAATGAATTCTGTCTCTTCCGGGAAACCCGGGAGACCATTAGGAAAATTGATCTTTTTCCTTTCATCGATTTCTACAACACCTAAATATTTCGTATCAAGTTTCATTAATATTCTTCCTCTCATTCCATGGTTTGGCGACCGTGTTTTGGGACTGGTTTCTTTCATAGAAAAAAACCCAAAGTCCTTTCATAGGGCTAAGGGCTTCTATTATTTATCTAAGAAAATCAACAAGACTTGGTTGAATAATCCGTGAACCACTGGCAAGTGCCGCCTGGTGAATACTTTGTTGCGTAATCAAATTTGTAATTGCTTCCGCATAATTCACATCTTCATTTGCGGATAAAGATCCGGTGGCTACGATTTCTTGCTGTTCTAGACGGTTCTCTACCAATTCCAACCGGTTCATTCGCGCTCCAAGGTCGGCCTGGGCATTGATTACATTATCAATAACTCCGTCTAAAGCGGCAATGCTTTGGTCGATTTCTCCGTCAGCATTCCCACTCTTCAAGCTTTCGATGAACGAATCAATTACTGCAAACATATCCGCTTCTTCGTCAGTAAATATCTTATTCCCATCGCTGTTCACGGTTATGTTCACACCAGCTGCAATCTCGATTTCAACCGCGTTTTCATCAAAATTAGGAACGACTTCCCCGTCTACAATTTTGACAGGCGGTTCATTGGTTTTCGTACCATTAAAAATATATTTATCATTTACTTTTGTATTTGCCACATCGATGAGGTCTTGTTTAATTTGTTCGGCTTCTTCAGCTATATTTTTTAGCTCGCCTTCACCATATGTGCCATTACTTGCCTGGACAGCGAGATAACGAAGTCGCTGCAAACCACTATTTGCCTGTTCCAATGCGGCATCTGTATTGTCAAACCAATTTTGCACTTCACCGGTATTCCGCTGATACTGTTCGATTCGGTGCAATTCCGTCCGGTAGCCAATTCCCTTCAAAGCTGCAACTGGATCTTCGGATGGACGGCTGAACTTCTTCCCCGTATTCAACTGATCAAAATATTTATCCATCTTTGCATAGCTTCTATTTAAATTGCTTAATAGATTATTTGAAATCATACTTTGTGTAACACGCATCATTATGACCTACCTTCCTACAAGCCCCAAATTATTAATAATACGGTCCAATAATTCGTCCGTTGCCGTCATCGAACGAGCCATTGCGTTGTACGCATGCTGAAACTTAATCATGTTTGTCATTTCCTCATCCAGCGAAACGGAACCGATGGATTGTCGATCGTTTTCCAGCTGGCTGACTAACACGGTTGTATTCCTTCTCATTCTTTCAGCGTCCTCTACTTGAACGGCTAATGAACCAGTTATTTGTGAGTAAGCTTCTTTTATTCCTGCCTCATCAAACACTTTTGCAAGCTCTAGAGCATTCTTCCCGTCGCCTTCTCCTTCAAGCGCTGCAGCGATCAATTTAGGGTTATCAATAATATCTTGATTTACAGCCATATTGCCATCCTCATCAATCACAAAGAAATCAACTGGTCCGTCAGTCTCTCCAATTGGAACTCCTTCACGATGAACCGCGTTAAATGCATCGATAAAATTATCCCGTAGTGCAGCCAAATCTTTAAGACCTTTCAGGAATTCTCCTTCATTTTCTCCACTGCCGTAAGTATCAATCAGAGATTGCAATGCCCCAGCTTTTCCCGTATCCAATTTTAGGGGGGCCCCGTCTATATCAAGCTGAATTCCGCTAATATAAGAAAAGCCATCACTTTCTGCTTCTTCAAGGGAAATCGACTGGTACGTTAAGTTTGCTCCGTCAACAAGCTTATAACCGTTCTGTATATTTCCATCTGCATCGGTGAATTCCTCTGTCTTCACTTCAATCACTGCAAGACCTTGGGCGACGTCACCAACATGCTCACTTGATTTCTCGTAACTCACTTCAATCGGTATGATTCCGGATAGTTTGTCAATAAGCAGGTCACGCTGATCATATAAATCATTCGGAACATAGCCATTGATTTCAAGTGCTTTAATCCGTGTATTCAAGTCACTAATCTGCTCTGAGATCCGGTTGACACTTTCCACGGCATGATTCATTTCCGTTTTTAAATCACTCCGTATCTGCGTTAAGGACTGATTAAGATAATTAAATGTTTCGCTTAGGGCCTTTCCACGCTGAACAACGACGGAACGTGCACCGCCATTCGTCGGATTCACCGCAAGATCCTGAAGCGCACTCCAGAACTGGTCCATCACTTGGGACAATCCAGTATCATCCAAGTCATTCAATACATCCTCCATGCGTCCAAGAGCGTCCGCGCGTTTTTCCCAATACCCTGCTAAGCTATTCTCTCCGCGGAACTGGCCATCAAGAAACTGGTCGCGTATGCGCTGAATCGAACCGGCTTTTACCCCAGTCCCGATTTGGCCAGGAATCCCCGTTCGGTTTTTTGAAGCGCTAGGCATCGCTATATCAGTCACATAATTCACTCGTTGTCTCGAGTAACCTTCTGTATTTGCGTTTGCAATGTTATGACCAGTTGTATGTAAAGCAGATTGCTGGGCAAATAATGCTTGTTTTGCCATTTCCAATCCGTGAAATGTACTCATTTGCTGTTACTCCTTTATCTTAAGTTATGCCTTCGAATCAAATATGGATCGATTTGGTTGTTCAACATCAGGTTTATCCATATTCGAGTAATTCATATTTTTTAGAGACGGACTCATTAAATCCAATGACATTTGTACAAATTGCATGGATTGGTTAATGAGGGCGATGTTCAATTTTTCCTGAGCTTTCAGTTCAGTAATGACCTTCGTTAATTCAATCGTCACTTCTTCAAGCTCTAGCCTCTCCGTTTCGTTCGTCATTTGTTCCAGTATGAACGTAATAGTCGGTTCTGCATCAGTTATCTCTTCTGCTTCGATCCAATTATTTACAAGTTGAATGCGTATCTTTTCCACCTGCTCGATCTTTTGCACAAGCTTCCGTTCTCTGGTTAAAAGAGGTTGCAGGCTATCGATGTTCCCAACTTTGATACCTTCCATTTTTTCAACAGATATGCTGAGCAGTTCCCGATGCAGGCCTACTAATTCAGTTAATGCTTGTCTTAATTCATTCATGGACTAATAGGTCCTCCTTTGAATGGACTTGTTCCCCATTAAACTTACTTCTTCCAAAACTCGAACATTTTCTGTGCAGCAACTTCATGGTCCACTTTGTATTCTCCATTTTCTATCTGTTGTTTGATTTCCTGAACCTTTTTGGCACGGTTATTATTCGGCTGACCTTTTTCCTGAAGCTTAAGAGCTTCCTTGGAAATTTGTAGCTCATCCGAACGTTTTGCAGCTTTTTTCATTTCTGTCTGTTTTTGGAGCTGTTGTTTATAAGGATTGAAATTCAGTTGATTCGGTCGATTGATTTTCATTCCTCTTCCTCCTCCCATCTATCTATAACGAGCAATTATTTTATACTTACACCTATTAATAGTATCGGCATCTAATCAAAGTTATGAAGGATTATTTAGTTTTTATCCTTTTTAAAAGAAAAATAGACGTTTTCTCGTTCTCTTTCTTCACGTTCTTGTTTTGTCCGTTCCTCTTCTTCGAGTATAGCAAGTTCACTCTTCAATTCCTTTTGACAATTCTCACAAAGCTTACCAGTCGTAATACCTCTACCACATCTGTCACAAGGATAAGCAAGGTTTGGAAAATCTGTCGGCAACAAACGCCTTTCTTTAACAAATTTCATAATCATTTTTTCTTCTACACCCGTAGCTTCCACAATTTCAATCATCGTTGCTTCCCGGTTCTTTTTCTCACGTAAAAAATGATATACGGTCTGGAATGCTTCTTCCTCTTTCTTATAGCAATCCTGACAAATATCGCGAATCGTCATTACATAGACTGCTCCACAACGGGAACAGTTAGCTAATTCTGCCATGAAAAATTCCCCTTTTTATTCGTTCTTCTTTTATCACGCATTAACGGTCTGTAATACTCCCCACTTCTAAACATGAGGGAAGTCCAACATGTGAAAGTGTGGGATATACAGTCCGTAAATCCCTGACTCTGTTCAACTAACATTCAGTGGGGGGAGGTAAGGATCCTCCACTGAATGAAGTTTCACTTTATTATAGCATTTTTATCCACGAATGAGCGTTAATGCATAAACTTGCGGACAACCTTGTTTTATTAATAGTTCGCTGGCATGCCGTAATGTAGTTCCTGTTGTATATATATCATCGACCAAAAGAACAGGAGTTTTAATTTTTTTGGTGAGTGAAAAAGGATTTTTAGCTGTGACTCGTTCTTTACGGCTCTTCTTGGATTGCTTTTCACTATCTATTCGAATAAAGGCAGACTTTGTTTGGACCGGCAAAAAATCGGCAAGCATTTCCGCTTGATTAAATCCGCGCTCTGCTAATCTTTCTTCGCTTAAAGGAATAGGGACGGCTGTTAATTCTTTCTTTTTCTTTCCGAATTTTTTAAAGAACGCTTTCCGTAAATAAGGACGGAATAATTCTCCCAATACATAATCACCGCGGTATTTCCATTTTGCAATGACCTCTTGCAGGAAAGGATTGTATTGAAAAACAGAATAATTCAATTGAAGTGGATCACCCTGTGCACGTTTTTCCCAACGTTGGCAGTCAAAGCAAGTCTCTTCCGCGGTTTCTCTGCTACATTTCGCACAACGACTCGGGGCATCCTGCAAGAACGTTAGGTTCGTCACACAAGAATCACATAGTTCGGATGGTTGTATTAGAGACAAGAAATTATTCCAACCTATATTTCTACTTTGTTCTGCCTCACACCATAAACAGTTCATTCTAAAAACCTCCTCGCTTATTCATTTGTTTGATCGAATAAATGGCAGCAAGCATTGCCTCCGTTTTCCCATCGTGGAAAAACATCACTTCCCCTGTTGGATCGTTCGCATTTCTTCCCGCTCGACCGGCTATTTGAACGAGGGCTGCTTCATCGAATACATCATGCCCAGCATCAAGAATCGCAACATCAACAGAAGGGAAAGTTACACCACGTTCGAGAATAGTCGTTGTCAAAATGACTTTTAATTTTTTGTCACGGAAAGACATGACTTTTGCCTCCCTGTCCGGGTCAGCAGCGTGAACTGCATCTAATTCATCAGGATGGTTGATGAGCTTGTGTTCGAGCATTAAATTCGTAAATGGAGTTTTCAGTTGGTTGGTCAATTCTACTGTAGGAAGGAATAAAAGGAGCTGTCTTTCTGGGTTCCTCCTGTTAAGAAGCCAGCGGAAGAGCGGATTAGAGGCATTCTGTTTCGGAAGTTCTTTATTTAGTGCAAGCCACATTTTTAATTGTGGAACGGGAAGTGGATGGCCATGAAAGCGAACCGGGACGAAAACATGCGCCAATTTGTCTCGGAGAATCTTAGTTTTCAGAACTTCCCTAGGGGTTGCGGTGAGATAGATTGTTGTACAAGTTGATTTGCGAGAGCGCTTCTCGGCAAATGGAAGAGCTGGATCGGCGTGAAAGGGAAAGGCATCAACCTCATCAATAACCATAACGTCAAACGCATCCTCGTAACGAAGAAGTTGATGGGTTGTTGCAATTAGAAGTTGTGCATGTTTATGCTTATCTTTACTGCCACCGTACAACGCTTGGATTGGGATATCCTGAAAGGCTTTCTCGAGCCGAGGCTTTAATTCGCGGACGACATCTGCTCTCGGTGTCGCCAAACAAATACGCATCCCTTCTTCCAATGCCTTGGAGATTGCCGGGAAAAGCATCTCAGTTTTCCCTGCTCCGCAAACTGCCCAAGTCAGAATTTCGTTCTCCCTGTTTAAAATGGCTTCTGTAATTCGTAAAGCAGCTTTCTCTTGCGCCCTGGTTAATGTTCCTTCCCATGAACACGGATTTTCATGTTTCGGCCAGACTGCTGGTGGCCCATTCCAATAATAAAGGACATCACATTCCATCAGTCTCCCCATATCGATACAGCTTCTACAATAAAAATGGGTATTTTCACATTTTTTACAGGGCATTTTAGCAAATTGGCGGGCAGATTCATTACCACAGCGCATGCATTTCGTTCGGAGAAATGATTTTTGAAGGGCGGGCTTTGTTGCTAAGAGGTTTTCTGATAGGAGGTGGCGACCAAGCTTGTCTTCAATGGGAAGTTCTTCAAGGCGGAGCAGTTTTCCATCTAAAAGGGCAGCAAGTTCATGTAGAGGAGGAACTGATTGTTGCTGGATCATTAGCATCATCCCTTCTTCAATTATTATAATTGTTAGTATATATCATAAGCTTCTGTAACTCAATCCATAAAAAACAGCCGTAAAAGACTGTTTTTTTGGATTGCGTATAAAGCTGCTAACCAACTTCTTATTTCTCGTACCAGCCGACTCCGATCGCTTTTTCGCCGAGGTGAGTACCGATAACTGGTCCGAAGTAGGAAATGGACGTTTCGATATTTGGATATTTTTGTTTGAAATCTTTTTCCAATGCTAGAGCTGCTTCCTCGTCATTCGCATGAATGAAGCTTACCTTCAAGTCTTTCCCTTTTTCCGCTTCTGCTTCAAGCATGCCAATAAGGCGGTTCACCGCTTTCTTACGGGTGCGGATCTTTTCAAATGGGACAATTAATTTATCTACAAAGTGAAGCACTGGTTTAACTTGCAGTAAGCTTCCGACAATAGCTTGAGCATTTGAAAGTCGTCCACCCCGAGTCAAGTTCGTTAAATCATCGACCATAAAATAAGCACGCATCGATTGTTTCATTTCATCCAGGCGGACAATAATTTCTTCCGGTGTTTTATTTTCCTTGCTAAGCTTCACGGCTTCGTAAACATAAAAAGCTTGGACAAAACAACTTGCTTCTGAATCATAAGCATACAAATCAATGCCTTCAACCATTTCACCAGCACTTAAAACAGCCTGGTACGTCCCGCTGATTCCGCTGGATAGATGTACGGAAATAACAGCATCATAATCCTCAGCAAGCTGTTCAAGCTTCTCCGCGATATAGCCGATGGAGGGCTGGGATGTTGTCGGCAGTTCTTTATAACTTTTTAGTTTCTCATAAAATTCTTCTGTTGTAATATCAATTTCCTCACGGTAAGATGTATCATCAAATACGACGCTCAATGGTACCATATGAATGTTTAGTTCTTCACGAATTTTCGCCGGAATATAAGCTGTACTATCTGTCATGACAGCAATTTTCATCGTTTACCTTCTCCTTCATTTCACTATTTTTTATTTTAAAGTATGTATTCTATAATCCCAAATGTATGACCTATATTTTACATGAAAATCGGAAAAAATTCATTAAACATCAACATAATTTCCCAAATAAAAAACCCTCGTTTTAACAAGGGTTTTTTAGGTTATATATGAAAACCATAAAAATATCTCGTAGGTGTCTAATATTGCTAGCGATAGCCTAAGCTTTACAATACCTCTACCCAGCCTTTTTTAATTGCCGTTACGACGGCTTGGGTTCGGTCGTTAACATTCATTTTCTGCAGGATATTACTAACATGGTTCTTTACTGTCTTTTCACTTATATATAAAGTTTCTGCGACTGCACGGTTACTCTTACCATCAGCAAGCAGTTGGAGTACTTGACATTCACGCTTCGTAAGCAAATGAAGTGGTTTACGGTATTCAACAACTTTATCACCAGCACCTGCTGCAACGCTATCCGTAGCAAGACGACGATACTCTTTTACTAAATTATGGGTAACTTTTGGATGTAAGTAAGAGCCGCCTTCACTAACTACACGGATCGCTTCGATTAAAGAATCAGAATCCATTTCCTTTAAAAGATACCCCTGTGCACCAGTTTTTAATGCATGGGTAACATAAGCTTCATCATCGTGAATGGATAAGATGATGACTTTCGTTTCTGGGAAATAACGGACTAAGTCAGCTGTGGCTTCAATTCCATTAATATTCGGCATGTTGATGTCCATCAAGACAACATCTGGATTATTTTCTTTAACAAGCTTTGCCGCTTCTGTACCGTCATCTCCTTCTGCGATTACTTCAAAGGATGATTCAAATTCTAAAATCCGCTTCACTCCTTCACGAAATAACTTATGATCATCGATTAGTACAATCTTAATTATATTGTCATTTACCATCTGTACTTCCTCCCAAAAATCATTTAATTGTCGATTTGTTTTATTCGTGAATACTTCGGTGTCTTATTCTGCTGCGTCAGGAACGCGTATGATGACAGTCGTTCCTTCATTTTGTTTTGAACTAATGTCTAATTCTCCGCCCAACATGTCCACACGTTCCTTCATGCCAACAAGACCAAAAGAATTCTCGTTCTTTATATTTACATCGAACCCTTTTCCATTATCTTTAATAATCATGATGATATTCTTTTTCTGAATTTGTAATTTCACTTGAATAAGTGTCGGATTGGCATGTTTAATTGCGTTTTGAACAGACTCCTGCATTAACCGGAATAAAGCAACTTCATATTTATCATTCAGACGCTTTTCTTCCCCTAAAAAGACAAAGTCGATGTCAATTTGGTGGAAGTCAATAAGATTTGCAATATATTTCCGGATTGTCGGTATCAGTCCTAAATCGTCAAGTGCCATCGGACGTAAATCATAAATTATTTTTCTTACCTCATAGAGTGATGAACGGATCATTTTTCGTACACTTTGAAGCTCATCTATTGCCGCCTTAACGGAATTCTCATGCAATACCCGCTCGATAATTTCCGAACGGAGCAGAATGTTTGCAAGCATCTGGGCCGGACCATCGTGGATCTCACGGGATAATCTTCTACGCTCTTCTTCCTGCGCTTCAATGATTTTCAGACCGAATGCCTGTTTTTCTTTTGCAGTTTCAATCAGCTCATTAACCTGGAAGAAATCATCTGCAAGATATTGTTCGACCACCGAAATCTTGCTTGTAATCCCTTCCGCTTTATTAATTGTATCATATAGATTAACGAGTCGGCGCTCGATATCGTCGCGTTTTTTTCTTAAGTCTGCTTCTTTCTCCCTGTACACCGTCATCTGTGCTTGTAATTGATGGGTATCCTTGTAGGCCTGATGAATATCATTTTCCGTGTAGCGAACGAAATCTTTACTTACCTCTGCTAGACGCTTCCGAGAAGCCCGCATGTCGATTTCCAAGCGATCGCCTTCTTCTATGTACTCTATTATAAGTCTTTTCGTTTCCTCCAGTTCTTTTTTTAGGGTATCATATTCGTGACGAGCCTGTTCACTAATATTAAAAATTTCATTCTTACTACTCTTGACTACACGAATCATTTCATCGATGACCTGATCAATTGCTTTTTCACTATTTTTGATCAACATCGTTACCACCACCCTGTATGTTATAATATACGCGATACATTTCATTTTTCATAGGGTCTATTCCCTACTTCCACGTTTTCAGAACTTTTTACCTAATATTATCTACCGATATGAAGTACTCTATACAGGGATAAGATTGCCCAAAGAAGATTATAAGGAGTGATTCAATGCTATCACACTATTTTACCGTAAAACAAGAAGGACAGGACGAAATAATCATTCAGAAATCCCGATTTATCGGCTATGTACGTCGTGTCGAAACGGAAGAAGAAGCTCAATCGTTCATCCAGGAAATTAAGAAGAAGCATTACGATGCTACCCATAACTGCTCTTGCTATATGATCGGAGAAAATAATGAAATTCAAAAAGCAAATGACGATGGAGAGCCAAGCGGGACTGCCGGAATACCCATGCTGGAAGTATTGAAGAAACAGAATCTGAAAGATACTGCAGTAGTCGTGACCCGCTACTTTGGAGGGATTAAGCTCGGTGCAGGAGGTCTGATCCGCGCATACGGCAATACGACAAGCCAAGCAATTAAAACGACGGGAATTGTAAAACGAGTATTGATGCAAGGCGTGTCCGTTACGGTCGACTACGGTCTGCTCGGTAAATTGGAAAATGTGCTAAGACAATCTGATCATGTTCTCGAAACGATAAATTATCTGGAGAATGTTGAATTTATCGTTTATGTCGAAGCTGGGGAAAAGGATAATTTCAAAGATTGGATGATAGATTTAACAAATGACCAGGCAGATATCCACTTTACAGATGAAAAATATCTAGAAATCGATGTTGAAAGCACAACAGAATAATTTTCTATTAAAAACAAAAAAGCTCCATTCATTTATTAGAATGCAGCTTTTTTTCTTTACTTGACTAAAGGATGTTGAGATTTCACACCAATATTTGTTGTAAGTTCATTTATTAATGTGCGAATTAATTCTTCAGACGTTTGAATCTTTTCATTTTCAGTTTCGTCGATTATTTTTCTTAACATATTCTTGTACCGCTCTTGCTCACCCATAACTCTATTCCCGCCTTTTCATTGCTTTCAATTCTAGTGTTTTTGAAGTCTAGCGTTGTAACAGTTGTCATTGTAAGCTTTCTCTAGAGGTTGGTGAATCAATGTTATAGCTTACGTACTAGCTTTGGGTTTTTTTAACTTTTCATATAGGACATTATACAACTTTTTTCATAGATTTTCATCTTTTTTCGCAATTTTTATGAGATATCTTAGGGAAAGCTTATTAAAAGCTATTTGGACAGGCTCCTTTTACGAATGATAGTTAGGAGAACCACAGCAATTAAACCACCCATGCTGTCAAGGAAAACATCCCCAATATATGGTGTACGGTTCGGGGTGAACCCCTGATGGATTTCATCCATAATAGCATATGCAACGGTTAGTAAAAAGGCAAGTAATAATTGGATTTTAAATCGCAGACTCGTTGTCCTAGCAAGTGCAATCTTAAACAAACAAGTAAGGAAGAGAAAAACAAATACATGGGCACCTTTTCGAACGAAGAATTCTACAATCCCCTCTACACCATGAGTTTCGATGCTTACAATGGATCCGTTATATGTAAACCGCACCTCATTTACCAATGGTTCGAGAAACCCCAAGTTCACAGATTCACCTAAAAATGGTTTCATATCCTGCTGTTCATATGGCGTAGCGGAAGAATAGAAAATAATGCCCATCCAAAGAACGGGAAGCAGCCAATACCAATATTTTTTATCCAATCGGAAAACTCTCCAATCTATTCACAACGTAACAAAGGTGGAAGTTCCCTTACAGTAAGTTTCCTAGGTCTGGGAGTGTAAAGTTTAATATTTTCTCACTCGCCGTGCTGCAAACTTACTTAGTGAAGAAACATTCCTCGAAAAAGCAGCAAGAAGTAATTCATTTGGGCTTTGCTTGGTGCGGGGAAAATATGGCTACTCTTGGCACGTCAGTTATCTAGAGCATATTTATTTTATAGTATTCCTTGCAGTAAAAAACCATAGTATAGGAAGACACCATGGTTTGCAGACTTTCTTGGATTAATGTAGAGAAAGACGGGGTGACTACTCTGACTCTTGTTCTTTTCTCCATTTATTAAACTCGAGATATTCTTTAAATTGTTTCTTGGAAACTCCTGATTGCATTGCTTCCAACACAATTTCAAGCCATTCCCGGTCCAGATCTTTAATTTCGACTTCATCACTATTATAGAGAAGTTCATTGACAGAAACTCCTAAAGCTTCACTGACTTTCTCAATAAATTGAATGGATGGGTTTGTTTGCTTATTCCGTTCAATCGAACTCAAATATGATTTGGCTACCCCAGCTTTTTCTGCTAATTCTGATATGGACATTTTTTGTTCTGTTCTGAATGTTTTAATTCGTTCACCAAGCAAACCCACTCACCTACTTTCACTCGAATTATATCATATAATAGGTGAGCCTTCTATCCTTTGTTTATTGTTTTAATAATTTCCTTTTGTTCTTCAAGGAAAAAACGCACCTCTTCTTTCTTCAATCCGATCTCTTTCGCCTGTAAGATTAATCCGACCCACTCTAAATCCACCTTCACAGTTTTTTCCGTTTTCTGCACCTTGCCGCCTCCCGTATAAATCAATCCTTTTTGTAGTATCACTTCGTTCGCCCCATTAGTAGGACAGATGAACTGTAAACTGTTGGTTCCTTACTATGTCTATTATACTATATAATTGATTGAATAATTTGACTTCATTTGTCGACTTTTCTTATTCGGGAAACGTAATAGCGCCAGAAAATGTTGGAACTTGCTTCATGCTTCCAAGCGTCTTTTTCTTTCATTCAGGTAGCTTATCAGAGCACCTATAATAAGTAGGAGAAAACCAATAAACAAGTAAGTAAATATATAGGTCGCCGTTTTCGGTAAAACGGAGCCAATCCCTTTACCGGGGTTGGATAAAGAATCGCCCTCTCCTTTAGTTATAGTAGATATCAAACTTTCATCATCTGCAGTCCTTGCTGTAAATTCAAAACGGAAAGCTGCGGTTAAACCTTGATATTCATTCCCTAGTTCTTCCGGGAACTTTAAATCAAACTTAATGATTTCTTCCGTCTGAGCTGTAAGCGGTCGATCAACTACTCCCTCATAATCTTTCAGTTTCCCGTAAAAGACAACTTCGTCCAAATACATAATCCGCAACAATAACCCATTATATAAAGCTGGGTCCCCAACATTATTCAGCTCCATCGTGTAAAAAAGATCTCGCTTGTTATTATTTTTAATGGTAAGAGTTCGGTAGGCAATGTCGCCTGGCTTCATATTCTCCAGTTGATATATTGCTTCGTCCGGGTAACGTTCAATCATTATTTCTTCCTTGGCCGTCTTCCCGCTAACTGTATTCACATCAAAACTCACGAAACATAAAATCAGCAGGAATACGACAGGAAGATGAATATATAATCTCCGTCGTTTCATATACACCTTCCTACTTCTGTGTTTATCTGCCGATTATTTTGCGTCAGCATGCTCACTTTCTTCCTGCATATCGATTCTTCTAATTGCAAGTGTAATTGTAATGAGCGAATAACCAACCATTAAAATACCGGGAAGGACTAAAAATGCTAGCGCACCATTGGGCGATTGGGCAAAGGAGGCGATATAACCGATATATGGAACGGTAAAATCTTCATAACTTGCGACAACATTGGCAGCAAGAACTGCTTCTCTGTCCGGTCCATTATTGTTATCCCCTTTCGTTGTATACAGTGAACCATCCACAGTTTGTTTCACTTCGATAATGCGGTGCGTGACGAGTTTATTTTCTTTTTCCATAAAGGTAATGACATCGCCAACTTTGAGATCATTCTTCTCCTGTTCTTGAAGTGTCTTAACAGCAATAACGGAACCTGTTTGGATTTCCGGCTCCATCGAACCAGATAATACTGTCTTTAGTTGGAATCCTGCGACCTCTGGCGTACCACCTTGTAGTTTCGTCACGATGACTAATCCAGCTACAGCTACTAATAAAGCGATGAGTATCGTGGAAACAATACGATTCAGCCATTTAAATACCGTCTTCATTTTCACTTGCTCCTTCCTCCTCTTTCTCGTCTTCTTCCGGGTTAACGGATTCTTCCTCCACTTCCGGCTGAGAATTTTGTTCTGTTTCTTCGAGCGCTTCTTTCGGTTCCACTGCTTTTGATGTTTTATCTGTCACTTCTTTTGGATTTTTTCTTTTACTTCCCCTATTCGTTGCTCTTCTTCCATGTCTTTTTCTTCTTCAGGTTCATTTTCTTCCACAATAACTTCTTCCTCGGCCTCTGCATGGATGTTACTGACTACTGTATAACTTTCCGTAAAAACAGCCCCTGTTGCCGTGTTCAAATAAGTTAAAGTAAACAATAATAAATACGAGATTAGAACGAGTTTACTAATAAAGAAAAAAAGCCGATGGGTATCTATGAATCTCCTTATGCGGGTCATCCTCACTTCCTTCTCCACCTTTTTTAGTATTTCCCCTTTAATCATCCGCTTGAATTGCTTCAAATGTCCATAAAAGCTCCAGTTGATTACCTTGGAACTCATTTTGATTTTCTTTCGTCTTTTCGAACTCGAATTCAACAAAGACTTGAATCGCTGGAAAATTAGCGGCTATATTCTTCTCTAAGACAATTGGAGTTTTACTTAATTTTTCTAATGACATTGGTTTTTGAAGAATGTTTTTACCATCTACTTCTATCCTCTGCAAGACAATTTGATTAGCAAAGCCATTGTTTTCCTGAGTTCCCTCGCGATTAGAAGTTGTATGTTCGGAATATAGGGTAACCTCCTTCATATCAAGTGTTCCGTTATTTTTCATATTAAAGCTGTGATTAAATGTATCTCCCGGTTTTTTGTTATCAAATTCAAAAAGCACACTTTCATTCTTGGACGTATAGACTGTATAATCAGTTGTTAAATCAACATATTTCATATCGAGAGAACCATTATTTTGCAGCTCGAAGCTACGCGGCATCCAGTCACCTGGCTTGAATTCATTCATTGGTATTTGGACAGTAGGATCTACGTCCAAGTCAATTGTCCCAGCTGCAAATTTATTCGTTTGTTCTGCCGTATCACTAAAATAAGCAAAAGTCCCGCCCCCAATTAATGCCATCCCTAATAATGCTGTTACAGTACCTGAAATTATTTTTTTCTTTAAATTCATGCTTCATTCCTCCTGATATTTGTTGTTAGAGCTTTGCTTCCCCCTCTACAAGGGATAGATTGCCTGTTTATTTCTTCGCCCCCTCCCTCTTTGTTGTATGTATAGTTGTTCTTTTTAAGAATACTTTGTTCTCGTTAAAGAACAACATGACCGTAGTATAGTTCATTTTGCTCAATGAAGAAAACCTTAAAAAAGCCCTTTCGTTCTATATAATGAACACTTTACTTGAATATACTCTCGAATCCTTTAATTTAGTTATCTTTTTATAATTTCATTCCTTTTTATTCAGTAATTTTGATATACTAATGTTAACGTTCAGAATGAGGTGGATTAAATGAAACTTCTTTCTTATTTGCTCATGATTGCCGGAATCGTTGTTCTATTCTTTGGTGGTTATCAGTGGTATACAACAACTACTGCCCAAAGTGAAGCTACAGCGGAAGCTCAAGCAATGATCGATGAGCGCGATCTTTCCCGCAAGACAGAAGCGGATGAATTTGATGCAAACGCTGCGGCAGAAAATTATGATCCAAATACAGGAGAACTAGCTGGGATTCTGCATATCCCTGCACTTGAAGCTGATTTACCTATTATTGAAGGAACCCATGAAGATGATCTCGCCCGCGGTGTTGGGCATTACCGGGGAACAGCTTATCCGTTGCAGAATGAACAGATTGTTCTTTCCGGTCACAGGGATACAGTCTTTCGTCGGATGGGTGAATTAGAGATTGGTGATCATTTAGTGCTTAAGATGGATTATGGTGACTTTACCTATGAAATAAAAGAAACGAAGATTGTCGATGCAGACGACAGAACAATTATTGTTCCACACGGCGAAGAAGTGCTTACCCTTACCACTTGCTATCCTTTCAACTTTGTCGGCTATGCGCCAGACCGTTACATTATGTATGCATATCCTGTAAAAACCCAAGATGAGTGAACGCATCTCGGGTTTTTATTTTTGTTCTATATTGCCGCCGACATATCCCCACATATTTTACCAATTTTCATGTAAATTCTTATGGACGAAATGGACTAATTCGGCTATAATTTTATACAGTAAAAGAGCTTAAAACTGGTTAAGGACTTTATGTCCTGTTTTCATGAGAAAAATCGCTTTCTCTGTTAACAGTGACAGAGAACATTATACATTAGAGGAGAATTTACAAGTGGCAAGAATGCAGAGAAGTAGTGGGAAAAAGAGACGGAAATGGCCATATTGGGTTGGTGGAATTTTATTATTGTTTATCCTTATAATCGGAGGGGGAGCTTTTTATGTTTATAGTCAGCTTGGCAGTGCTGTAAATACAATGCATACCCCGCTGGCAAGAGACGAGGACCCGGAACGCCAAAAGGAGCTGAAAGGATTACTTGATGAAAAAGACTCGATAAATATGTTATTACTTGGAGTCGATGAACGTCCTGGTGACCGCGGCCGATCCGACACCATGATTTTAATGTCCTTGAATCCGAAAACAGACTCGATGATCATGCTAAGTATTCCAAGGGATACGTATGTGAATATTCCTGGTCGAGGAATGGATAAAATCAACCACGCTTATGCTTTTGGTGGAGTAGAGTTAGCGGTGCAAACGGTGGAAGAAACGTTCGACATTCCAGTTCATGTATATTCACGTGTAAACATGGAAGGATTTAAACAAGGTATTGATGCGATTGGCGGAGTGACAGTGAATAATAATCAGAGCTTCTCCCAGGGCGGCTCCGATTTTTCTGAGGGAGCGATTCACTTAAATGGTGAACAGGCACTTGATTACATTCGTATGCGTAAACAAGACCCACGTGGAGATATGGGGCGGAATAACAGACAACGGGCAGTAGTTGCAGCTGCTATGGAAAAGGGTGCAAGCTTCTCCAATATTACTAAATTTGGTGAGATCCTTGATATTTTAGGCGGAAATGTTCAAACCGACCTTGACATGAAAAAAATCCAGAAGCTTTTCACTGGGTATCTAGGAACAAGACATAATATAGAAACACTTGAAATTGAAGGTTCTGGTTCAACCATTAATGGTGTCTGGTACTATGTCGTACCAGATTCAGAGTTCGACCGGATTAATTCCGAGATCCGAAATCATATGGAAAGTTAAAAAAGAACGCCTAGGGGGTCTCCTCTAGCGTTCTTTTCCTAATTTGTGACATTTTTTTCATGGTTTTTTCTCTATAAACGATACTTACATGATGATATACTAGATATATATGACGAATCAGGGGGCGGAGTTATTAAAATGAAGCGAACTTTTCTATTAATTTTTATTGTCTTAGCTTTAGTTGCGTGCTCCAAGGAAGACGATGTTTCACCAAATGAACGTTTTTCTACTTTTACTTCCTATTGGAGTGAGCAGGAATTTGAAAAGCTTTATGATATGTTCAGCAAAGAAACGAGATCGGACTTTTCAAAAGAAGACTCCATCGAACGATTTAAAAAGATCTATGAAGATTTAAGTATTAAAGATATCGAGATTACGTTTGATGAACTTTCCGATGAAGAAATTCAAGCAGTAAAAGAGGAAGAAGATCCGAGTGTGGTCCTTCCATTCACTCTTGAAATGGAATCTCTCGCAGGACCGATCAGCTTTGATTATGAAGCTACCCTCGTTCAAGAAGCTATTAGCGAGGAAGATGATGCCGGATTAAACTGGTTTGTTAAGTGGGATGCTGGTTTTATCCATCCGGAATTACAGGATGGCGGGGAAATTGGAATTCAATCTGTAGAGCCACAACGCGGTGAAATCCTCGATAGAAATCAGATGCCGCTAGCAATGAATGATACTGTTTATCAAATTGGTATTAAGCCAGAGGATTTAGAGAATCGGGAACAATCCATAAAACAGATTGCGAGCATTTTAAATATGGATGAAGAAAAAATTAACGAAGCACTAGATGCTGCTTGGGTTGAGGATCATTTATTTGTCCCCATTACAACAATCCTTCCGACAAATGAAGACACTTATAATCAACTAATGGCTATTCCCGGTGTGCAGCGAAAGGAATTAACCGGTCGAATATATCCTGGCGGTGAAGCAACTGGGCATTTGGTTGGTTATATCGGAAACGTTACAGCAGACTTTCTGGAAAAAACAGACAGTGATGAGTACGGACCAAATGATCAAGTTGGCCGTCGTGGTTTAGAGCAACTTTACGAGGAGCAGCTGAAGGGTAAAAAAGGTGTCACTGTTAGCGTCCGTAAAGAAGATGGAAATGAAGTGACCATTGCTGAAAAACCGGTTGAAAATGGAGAAACCATTCAACTTACTATTGATATTAATGTTCAAGAAAAAATATTTGACAGCTATGGGGATGATACAGGTACTACAGCAGCGATCGATCCAAAAACCGGGGAGACACTCGCACTTGTGAGCGCACCTTCCTTTGATCCGAATGAAATACTATATGGAACTTCCGGCAACACATGGGATAAATTAGAGAATGATCCAAAACAACCTCTTCTCAACCGGTTTGCCGCAAGTTTTGCGCCGGGTTCCGTTCTTAAACCAATAACGGCAGCTGCTGGCATCCACGCAGGTACCCTGGACCCTGATGAAACGTTTGAAATTGAAGGGTTACAGTGGAGTAAGGGGGAAGAATGGGGAAATTACAAAGTTACACGGGTATCAGAATCTAATGGTCCTGTTGACTTAAGAGATGCCCTCCTCCGTTCAGACAATATTTACTTTGCCATGCAAGCAGTAGACATGGGAAGTGACGTTTTTACAGAGGAATTTAAACGGTTCGGCTTTGAGGAAGAACTTCCTTACGAGTATCCGATCGCAGGTTCAACCCTTTCAAACAGTGGTGAATTAACGGATGAAGTCTTGCTTGCGAACTCCAGTTACGGTCAAGGAGAACTGGAAATGAGTGCCTTGCATTTAGCCACTGCGTATACCATGTTTTTAAATGAAGGGAATATGTTGAAACCTACCTTACTGCTTGAAGAAGAAACAGGGCAAATCTGGAAAGATAAGCTTATTACAAAGGAAGATGCGAAGTTGATCGATGATATTCTTCGTGCAGTCGTTACAGATGGAACGGCACAACAAGCGAAAGATGCGAATGTTCCACTTGCAGGAAAAACGGGAACGGTCGAATTAAAATTGACTGCCGAAGCGGGTGGATCCATCAATAGCTGGTTTGTCGGATATCCGCATGATTCACATGATATTTTAATCGCAATGATGATGGAAAAAACGGAAGATAAACCGAATGGCTATACCGTTGAAAAGTTTGTTGAAGTGATTAACCAGCTTTATCCAGACCAAGATGATCAAGATTAATAGCAAAAGCGGAAGAAGACTACTTGTAGAAGCTTACTCAAATAGTAATACATTTGTGCGCAGAGCAGATGTTGCTGCAATAAACTCCTAGACGATTAAAAAAAGCTGGCAGAGAAAATTCTCTGCCAGCTTTTTCATTGTTGATCCATATTCTTTAAGACCGTTGCCATTGCTTTAAATGTTTCTTCATCCCTCTCGTCCAATGCTTTATCAATAAGCCGCAGTATGTTTTGACGTTCTAATTCTGCAATAATTGCTGTATAATCTTCACGTTCTTCTGCTTCTATTTCATTTTGGGCACTGAAGTAATATGGCCTTGCAATATCATGGATTTGTTCCAGGAACTCAGGTAAAGTAATGAGCTTCACCATTGGGACATTGACAATTTCTTTTCCATTCTGAAAAGCAAATACCGCATCGATATTCTCAATCTTTTCAGTGCGGCGGTTAACGCGAATTTCATTTGATTCCACAGGGATAAATTGATAAACCTTGTTCTTAATAATGACCGAAAAATATTGATAAGCCAAAATAATCCGAACAAAGTTCTTCTCATTCTTAATGTAATAAGGTTTCAACATTTTCAACGTTACCATAACTTCACCACCCTTTTTTAATGTCCTATCCTAATTTTCAGTTAATTAATTGTAACCGATTTCATTAAAAAACACAAGGGTAATTTACTAAAATATTTTTGCAGAATAAAAAAAGTACAGACCTGATCACCATTCAGGTCCATACTTTATTTATTTTTTTAATGGTTTTTCCGCGGGACCTTCGATTACTTTCCCCGTATAATCGAATCTAGAACCGTGACAAGGACAATCCCAAGTTCGCTCCCCTTTATTCCAGTTGACCTCACACCCTGCATGTGTGCAAGTCGTGTCAACAATATGAAGGTTCCCTTGCTCATCCTTGTAGGCTCCTTTTCTTTGACCATCCAACGTCACGATTGCCCCTTCATCATTCGAAAGCGATTCCGGGGTTCGCTCCGGTCTTTCGAGCTTTCCTTTTACAAGGCTCGTTACGACTTTCTTATTCACTTCCACGAGAGATGGGATACTTGCTTTTGCATGGAAGCGAGACGGAGTGTACAACTCTTCATATTTATTTTTCTGTCTTAACACATAATCACGGAAAAGTTTTGCTGCAACAACGCTGTTTGTCATTCCCCATTTACGGAATCCGGTTGCAACGGTCACATACGGATGGTTTGGAGTGAGTTCTCCAATGTAAGGCACTTTATCCAACGTTATTAAATCTTGGGCTGACCAACGATAAGGAATATCCTCCACTTCAAATAATTGGTCACCAAAATCTCGCAACGATTCATAGAGCTTATTCGTTTCTGTTTCCTTCCCTGTCTTATGGGTCATCCCGCCAATCAGAACCATATCTTCCCCGCCGATTGTTACACTTCGGAGCGAATGTACAGGTGGATCGACTTGAAGATACATCCCCCCTGGAAAGGTTTTTTTCATTTTTGCCGCGATGATATAAGAACGTTCAACATCCATGCGAGCTGCGTATAACCCGAGTCCTTCATGAAATGGAAAATGGCTTGCGACAAGTATATGTTTACTTAAAATCTGTGCACCATTCCTCATAACAACCTTCTGATTTTCACCTTTTTCAACTTTCACCGCAGTTGTATGCTCATAAATTCTCACATTTTTTTCCTTGATGATATGAAGCAGATGTTGTAAAAATTTTACCGGATGAAATTGTGCCTGCTCCTTCATGACCAAGGCATTCTTAATTGGAATCCCAAGCGGAATATCTGTCGTGAGGGTACCAGGAATCCCTAAGCGTTCATATGCTTTAGCTTCTTTTTCCATTTTAACTGCATATTCTTCAGTCGTTGCATAGAGGATTGCATCTTGTTCTTTGTAATCACAAGCAATATTCTGCTCTTCAATGGTTTGTTTTATAAATTGCTTGGCAGCTTCGTTGGATTCATAATATAGTTTGGCATTTTCCACTCCAACATTTGTTATTAATTCATCATAAATCAAACCATGTTGAGACGTAATCTTAGCCGTCGTGTGTCCCGTCGTGCCATTCATCAAACGTCCGGCATCTATTATTGCGATGCGCAGTCCTTCATTTGCTAATAGATACGCTGCAGTAATCCCTGTAATTCCTGCGCCAACGATCGTAACATCTGCTTTGATATCCTCTTTAAGTTGAGGATATTCTGGGAGTGTGTCATTATTTTTTAACCAGTAGGATTCTGGATATTCTGGAATAGTATGGCCCGTCATATGCTTTGTCCTCCAACTTGTCTGTTTTGCTTAGTTTGCCCAAGGATTAGAGTTTTAACCAAGTTTCGCCTGGAGGTTGTTGACACTTTCCGTTATTTCCATCTGATCGAACGGCCTCTTCGTATCTTGTGCGACGATTTCAGCACCTTCCATTTGGAGGGCGGCCACCCCTTTTTTCATGTAGCTCTTATATTGCTTTGTCAGGTTCTCAATTTCTTCTGCATATCTTTCATCCGTTCCTGGTGTAACGGTTTCCTCATATAAATCAATGACTTTCTCTCTAGATTTGTCAATTGGTTCAAATGCGTGCGGGTCCGTACTATCAAATAAACAGAACTTTAGTTCCGGCACAAGTACCATATCAATACTATTCGGGTCAAAGCTGCAGTGATATAATTCAAGATCCAACCCGCGCTCAAGACATGCTTTTACAATTCTTTTCATAAATGTCGATTTTCCCGTGCCCGCTCGACCTTTAATGTGATAAATCAGATCAAGTTCTGAAATCAGATTAGGCACTTCATTTACGACACCATCCATTGTGTTCGTGCCGAAAAATCTGCGGTAAATATAAGGCTCACGAGTTTCATTCACATGATCCGGAAGCAGTTCATCGATATATTTCTTTGCTAAATCATCTGCCTTCTCGAAATCCATTTCCTTGATAAAAACTTGCTCGAGTTCATCATGAATACGCAACCCTTTTTTAAATAGATCATATGCTTGATTCGTAAATGGACATTCCCGATTACCCAAGATGGCGAGCTGCTTATCCCTAAAGATCACCCCTTCAAGATACTCTGCACTGATTGGGCTTTTCAACACTTCAATCGGAGTGTCGTCTTTATTCTGTTCGATTAATTGCTGTAATATCGCTGTATTCACTCTATAGGATGGATTGTCGAGTTGAATCACTTCTTCTATTCCATGCAAATTAGTCGCTAAGCTGTCAATATAACCTTCTGCTGTATTTCCGGAAACATAATATTTTTTAAGCTTCAAGAGAATCATCCTTTACTAGCCTGATATCTTTAGTTTATGCATGATAAAGTCCCAGGTGATAATCGACTTACTATAGTTTTAAGTCTACCCTACTAATCGATTTTAATAAGGCATATAACAATCCTACTTCAATCGGATAAAGAACAATCGCCTTCACCATCCGCGGTCCAGCAAAAATGGGGCTTCCAAACATAATATTCAACCAAATCGGTGTTAGGATTAATGTAATTACAATGGTAACAACCAAGTTAGCTAACGCAATCCGACTGAGTGTGACGGGTTTCTTATAAAGAAACCATCCAAATAATAAGCCGATTAACAATGAATTAAATGTAAACCCTGGGAAAAAGAATCCCGCAGGCCGTAACACAAAGCCAATAATATCAGCAACAACAGAAGCAATTCCTGCATTCACTGGTCCGTAAAGATAGGCTAGTACTGCAATCGGCAAAAAGGCAAAGCCAATTTCCAGTAAGGTACCAAATGCTAAAGTAAATTGATTTAATACTAAATTGATTGCAACTAGTGCGGCTGTGATTGTTAACATTTTCGTCGGGGTCTTCGTCTCTGTCCTTGACATTTCTTTATGTTCCTCCATGTTCACACACTTCCTGACTTCGAAATAATAAGATAATCTGTCCCCGTATCATAACTCAAATTCATTCGTTCGCCAACTGCTCTGCCTCGATCTCTTATTGCACACTTAAATAATATTAACTTTTACTTTAACTTTATTTATCTTTATGTTAAGATATATTTAAATAATAAAAAATGAGGTGAAAGGATGGAAATGAATAACGTTCCCGCCTGGATATTAGCTTTAGAAACGGAAGACATCGAATTCATCAAAAACTTTGTCATTCACTCCGGTTCCTTAAAAGAAATTTCCAAGCTCTATGATGTCTCGTACCCTACTGTAAGAATCCGGCTCGACAGATTAATTGAAAAGATTAAGATCAATGAGAAAGTAGAAAACGAGGGCTTTATCAAATTTATTAAACAACTATCGATTGATGATCGGATCAACTTAGAAGAGGCGAAATTAATTATTGATAAATATAAGCAAGAAAGGAATGAAGTTTAATGTTTGGTTACGGAATTTATGATGTATTTATCATTGCAGCTTTTCTCGGTATACAATATTTCCTTTCAACTAGGAATAATCCCTATTGGGGCGCTCTAATACCCGTTGTTTTTACAACTTGGATGACCATCTCGTTAATCAATGGCAGTATTAATAGTTTATGGTTCTATTTCATCATCCTGATTATCGGACTGCTCTTTCTATTAGAGCAATGGGATCAGGGGAGAAAGTCATTAAAGAAAAAACATGAAAAAGAATTAGAAAAAATGCAAGCACATGATTTGAATTAAATTTATAAATGAGATACTTTCATTTAGCGTAAGTGCGTGCACTTCCTTCTGGAGGTCCGCAGTCCAGACACCTCTCGCTTTCCGCAGGCGGCTGGTGAGCCTCCTCGTACGCTTTGCGTACTGCGGGGTCTCACCTATGCCTATCCTCCTGCAGGAGTCTCGAGGTGTCTGGACTGCTCCGAGAAAAGGCGTGATTTGGATTGCTGTTTAATATTCCAAAAGTACAATCCTTATCATAACGGAATAATTTCTTTTTAAAATAATCCTTTAGACCAGTTCAGTTGCCCGGCGGACGGTGACTCCTACGGGAAAAGCACGAGTCCGAAGACCCCGCAGGAAGCGGTTTTCTTCCGAGGAGGCTGAGGCCGTGCCCGTGGAAAGCATCCGTCCGCCGGGCAACTGAACGGTAATTAGAACGCCAATAAAATGAATGCTCAAAATACTTACGCTGAATGAAAGCAAGTGGCAGTTTGTAAAAATAAACGTGTCTAGTGATTCACTTTGTTGACTACATAAAGTGTCGAATAAAAGTAAGGCGACTCTTCATGTTGAAAGAATCGCCTTTTCGTATCTTAACTTTATACATTTAATACAAACTTCTCAATTGCTTCTCCTACTCCGCCTTCATTATTCGTAACAGATTCATAGTCGGCAACTTTCTTAATCGCTTCCTGGGCATTTCCCATTGCAACACCGACTCCTGATCCTTGAATCATCTTAATATCATTCAGACTATCTCCACAGGCAAGCACATTATCCATCGTAATACCGATTCGCTCGCATAAAAACTCCAGTGCATCCGCCTTGGAAACTCCTCTAGCGTTAACTTCTATATTCATCGGTAGCGAGTTGGATAACTCAAGTTCCTCAAACTTGGAAAATTCTTTGATAAGAATATCAAGTTTCCGCTGATCGTCCGTATGACAGCCGAATTTCAGCCATTCATACTTATTGAAATCGTTCGGGAAATTTCCATTAAATGCTCCCTCTGTGGAAATCATCCACATTTCTGCTCCTACTTGTGTAGTAATGTTATAAAGCTTTTCGATCATTTCCGATTCCAGTTTTCTTCTTCTAAGTAATTCCTTCTCCATCGTCCAAATTTCCGCACCATTGGCAGTAATAAGATATGAAGGCAATTCAAGATCAACTGCGTAAGGGTAACACGTATTAAATCCGCGACCCGTACTTAATACGACATGAACATCTTTTGCAAGTGCTTGCTCTATTGCTTTTCGGTTCCTTTCCGGTACTTCCTGATTGTCATTCAGCAATGTACCATCCATATCTAATGCAATTAATTTAATATCTTTCATGATGCTCCTCCTTGCTCGGCTTTTATTTTTTGTCATACAGGAATGTAGTTATAGAAGGGATCAGAAGTAGTCCGATTAGTAGAACAACATTTCAATATTATAATAACCGACTATAAAGCCACCGACTAATGGACCTGCCATTCGTCCCTAATTATTGTTCCTATATAAATAAATATTGGACTTCCCATTTATAATACGGTTCGTAAACCATTGTACCAAAGGTTGAGCGAAAACGATAAGGAAACGGGACAGGGGGTCAGAGCGTTTGTCCCTAATCCTGGGACAAATGCTCTGACCCCCTGTCCCACTTTTCTACTGTAATACTTCTTTTAATCCCTCTTTATCTTCCATATCAAGCATTTTAGCAATGTCTAAGAGGAGGATCAATTGTTCATTGACCTTTGCAACGCCTTCGAGGTAAGCAGCTTGAACTCCCGAAATGATTGAAGGGGCGTCCTCTATATTATTTGAATTAATATCTAGCACTTCTGTCACCGCATCTACTATCAGGCCAATTTGCATACCTTCTAATGTAACGACGAGAATCCGTGTATCATTCGTATTTTCCGTCGTCGTTAAACTTAAAGCGATTCGCAAGTCAATAATTGCTGTTGTTTCGTCGCGGATTTCCGTTACACCCCGAATGAATTCCTTCGTTTGCGGTATCTCTGTGATCTGCTGCAACCGTTCAATTGATATGACATACTGGGCATCTACAGCATAGGCCTGCCCATGTAATGTGAATAATATATATTTACGAGATTCTTCCATTCCACTCCCACCTTACTTTATTAATGCGTTCGGATCAATTATTAAAGCTACTTGTCCATCACCTAAAATTGTCGCTCCTGATATGGCAAATACATCTCCTAAGTAGTCCCCTAGGGATTTCAAAACAAGTTCCTGCTGACCAATCAAATGGTCGACGACAAGTCCAGTAAGTTTATCTCCTTTTTTCATTACGACTACAGCCTGCTCTTCTTCCACTGCTTCAAGTTCCGGGATTGCCAGTACTTCCTGTAAATCAAGTAATGGAACAATTTGCCCCCGGAAATCCATCACTTTTTGACCGTGGGACGTCATGATTTGCTCTTTTTGAAGCAATACGGTTTCAATAATCGATGAAAGTGGAATCGCGTATGTCTCTTCTTGGGATTTCACGAGCAAGGTTGTAATAATCGAGAGGGTTAATGGCAATTGAATGGAAAATATACTCCCCTCCCCTTGCGTCGACTCAATAGAAATCGAACCGCCAAGAGATTCTATTTTATTTTTTACAACATCAAGCCCGACACCACGGCCAGATACACTGGAAACTGTTTCAGCTGTACTGAATCCGGATTCGAGAATTAATTGACATACTTCCTGTTCAGACAATTGATCCGCTTCTTGTGCTGTTATTATTCCATTATCGATAGCCTTCTTCTTAACTTTATTTAAATTAATTCCTGCACCATCATCTTCAATTTCAATAAAGACATGATTTCCGCTATGGAACGCTCGTAAGACGACATTTCCCTCTTCCGCCTTCCCAGAATTTCTCCGCTCTTCTGGTCGTTCGATTCCATGGTCGACCGAATTACGAATCAAGTGAACGAGCGGGTCCCCAATCTCATCAATTACCGTTCGATCAAGCTCGGTATCCGCACCAATTATTTCCAAGTTGATCTTTTTCTCCAAATCGCGGGCAAGACCACGTACCATACGGGGGAAGCGATTGAACACTTGTTCAATTGGTACCATGCGCATTGCTAAAATTAAGCTTTGCATATCAGATGATACTCGGTTCATATGCTCTACCGTTTCCGTTAGTTCTGGATTCTTAATCCCATCTGCTACTACATTTAACCTGCTTTGATCAATGACTACTTCTTCAAACAGATTAAGTAAGTCATCAATCCGATCTAAGTTGACACGAATCGTTTTTGCAGGCTGATGATTAGAGACTGCTGAATCCGCGTGCTCCACAGGATTGCGTTCATTCAATTCTTCTTTTACTGCAAATTCCTGTTCTTCAGCTTGGACCTCCTCTTGATGGAAACGTACCCGATTTATAACGACATTACGAATCTCTGAAACTTTTAAAATCAAAGGCTCAAAATTCTCAGGGGCTTCCTTGGAAAGAAAAATCAACTCGAAGGAATTGTCAAAATTACCTTCCTCGATATCTTCTGTCGCCGGAATTGTTTTAATGACTTCCCCTTTATCTTCCAAAGCTTCAAAGACCATGTAAGCTCGAGCGCCTTTCAAAATCGATTCATCGGAAAGCTCTACGATGATCTGATAAGCAGCAAATCCTTGCTCCTCCCCCTGTTCAATAATAGTCATCTGAAACTCATCCAGATCTACAGGTACGGTAGCATTATCTTCAGGCTCCTCTACTTTGTTCTGTTCTGCTGTAGCTGCTGCTTCCCCTTTTTCGAAACGATCAAGGCGAGCAACTAATTCTGTGACATCCTTCTTCCCATCCTGGCCATTACTTATCGCCTCGACCATTTCCTCCAGGTATTCGATGGCGATAAAAATAATATCAATTACTTCTGTCGTAGCTTGTAATTGTTTGTTGCGAATTAAATCAAGAACATTTTCCATTTTATGTGTCAATGAAGCGATGTCTTCATAACCCATTGTTGCGGCCATCCCTTTTAATGTATGGGCAGAACGGAAGATTTCGTTCACTAATCCTTCATTTTGCGGTTCATTTTCTAATCTTAGAGTATGGTCATTAATCACTTGAAGATGTTCCCTGCTTTCATCCAGAAAGACATCTAGATATTGATTGGTTTCCATCACGTACATCCTTTCCAAAGCTCGGTTCCGTAGCCTTTTTGCAACGGCTTAGTTAATTTTAAAACGATCAATTTCCTCATTCATTGTATTTGCAATTGCTTCTAGATCTGTAGCTAAATTACTCAACATTTCCATCGAAGCAGTTTGTTCTTCTATGGATGCGGAAATTTCTTCTGTTCCTGCTGCTGTTTCTTCACTGATTGACGCGTAATTTTCCGTATTCTGAATGATTTCTTTCTGCATTTCGACAATCCTGTTCGTAAGTTCCATAATCTGTTCGGTCATTTGACTATTCTCATTCACGGATCCAGATATCGCAAGGAAGGCTTGACCTGTATCACCGACACTTTCGCTTTGCTGTTCGAATAATTCCATTGTGTTCTGCACAAGCTCAACCGATTGCTCTGTCTCCTCTTGCATTTCCTCGATGATTGCTGCAATATCTTTCAAAGCGTCCGCCGTCTCTTCAGCAAGCTTCCCTACTTCACTAGCTACAACTGCAAAGCCATGACCATGCTCTCCGGCGCGGGCGGCTTCAATTGATGCATTCAATGCAAGTAAATTCGTCTGGCTAGCGATAGTTGCAATCTTATCCACAATTGTATGGATGTTCGTGGATTTTTCATTTAATTGTTCGATCGCTGTCATCACTTGACTTGCAACTTCTGCAGTTTCAGCAGATCGTGTTGCTAGTGCTTGAATCGATTCCACACCTGTGCTGGAAAGCCGGCCCATATCTTGCGCCTGGGTATACATTTGCTCATTCTTTTCTTTAATTTCCTCAATCATCTTTGATAAGGAATGGAATGACATTGTATTCTTTTCATTTAAGTCGGCTTGATTACTCGCACCAGCGGCAATCTCTTCCATCGTTCGAGCAACTTCATTTGCGGACGCGGTATTTTCTTCTGTACTCGCCACAAGATTCTCCGCAGCATCTGCAACTTTATTCGAACTATAAGCTATTCGGTCAATCACATTCCGCATTTCACTTACCATAAAGTTGAAACTTTTACTTAACCCGCCAATTTCATCATTTCGATTAAGAACTTTCGTTGCCGTTAAATTCCCTTTTTCCACTCGTTTCATTGATTGTTGAAGGTCACGAATCGGCTTAATAATTCGACTCGCGATAATTGTTGCAGCACTAATTGCAAGGGCTAATACAACGAGCAGGGTAATAAATATCGGCAACATTACCGCACTTGCCTTATCTCGAAATTCACTTTGATTGATGACTCCTGCAATAATCCAGTTTGTTGTCGGGTTTTTGATAAAACCGATCGTTAACTCTTCTCCACCTACAGTCGTCTCAATCATACCCTGATCCCCCGCAGCGATTATCTCTTGAAAAAAAGCTTCATCTGCTATATTTTCTCCCATTTTTGATTCATCAGGATTCGTAATGTAGTTCCCAGCCTCGTCCAGAACAATTGCATACCCGTTATCTCCAATTTGAATATCATTAATCAAGCGAAACAGGGCTTGCGTATGAATGTCAATTCCAGCTACTCCCACAAGCTGATTATATTCATAAAAAGCTTTCGCGGCTGTAATTACAATATCTCCTGATAGAGCATCTTCATAAGGTTCTGTCCAAATGATTCCCCCATCTCGTTCCACCGCTTCTACATACCAACCCCGATCTTTAGGATTGATATCTTTTATCGCATCATCATGAGGAAAAATTATTATATCTTCACTGTCATCGTAGCCTGCATAAGTTGCCATCAGATCTTCACTTGCTAAACTCGACTCTTGTAAATAAGAAAATAATTCAAGGTAATCATCCCCGCCATATTTACGGATTGTTGAACTGGACGCCATGCGGGTTAAAGCGTTCTCCATATGACCAAAATACATATCAAATGTATGATTCACACTGTTCATTTGCTGTTCCACATTTTTCGATAGTTCGTCTGTTGTCGTTCGAACACTGAAGTTGTAACTGACAAAGGCGACGATACCTACAGCGAGAACGATTAGAATGACAAATGGAATCGTCAATTGCATACGGAGACCGGTCATAAATTTTTGCCGCTTATTTTTCTTCTTGGTCTGTTCCTTCTTCAATCACTTCACCCTTTTCCCTATGTATTGATTACTATGTTATGAATTTCCATAAGTCTACCTATCTTATATCGGCAGCTTTCTACATTACTTAAAAGTTCTAAGCAGATTTATATGACCAAAAAGACCTAATTCTAATTTCCTCCTACTTTTATTATTGTAGAACAGATGTAAAATTTTTTCTAGAATGTCCTTTTTATTGAAACAAATTCTATCTATACGTTAAGATTGAGGGTGGAAGGTGGAGGAATTTAAAATGGCAAATGTATTACTACTTTATATTTCCACAACTGGAAATACAGAAATGATGGCCGAGGCAATTGCCGGCTATCTTGAATATAAAAATCATGATGTAGAAATTAGAACGTTCGACTTCGATCCAATCGATGTTGATGAATTATCCGACTATGATATCGTCTTCATCGGAACCCATTCTTCTGATGATGGCGAAGTCCCCTTTGAAGCGGAAGATTTCTATGATGAACTAGATGAAGCCGAGTTTGGAAACACAGTGTTCGCTGTATTCGGTTCCGGAGATACTGCCTATGATGAATTTTGTTTGTCTGTCGATTTAATGGGCGATAAGCTTAATTTTCTTGGTGCAAAGCTTTTACCAGAACGTTTTAAAGTTGATCTGACACCATCTAACGAGGAAATTGAGAAGATTGAGCAATTTGCGGAAACCGCCGTCAAACTTGCAGAAAAAGAAAAATAGGAACTGGGACAAAACCCAGTAATTAAAGATAAGTGGTACGCGCTAGAAAATGGTGAGTATCACTTTTTTATGCACAAAAAAGACAACCTCTGATAAAGTGAAACTTCTCAGTGGGGAATTCCTTACCTCCCCACTGAATGTTAGTTGAACAGAATCGGGGATTTACGGACCCTTCACATCTTGGGCTTCCCTCCTGTTTAGAAGTGGGGGGATTACAGACCGTTAATGCGGATAAAGTGAAACTTCATTTCAACAAAAAAACAGCTGATTTTCCACTTTACAGAAAACCAGCTGTTGCTTCTTATGTTTAGGCTTCCACATCATAGCCTTGTTCTTCAATGGCTTCTTTCATGGCATCCACATTTACTTTTGATTCGTCAAAAGTAACGTCTACTTTGCCTGCTCCTAAATTAACTTCAGTTGCTGATACGCCATCTAATTTTTTTAATGCACCTTCAACAGACATTTTGCAATGACCACATGACATGCCTTGTACATTTAATGTTTTTTCCATTATTTTTCACCTCCTTTAAATGAGTCCAACTTTAAAGTTTCACTCGTTTTAAGCGAAGGGAGTTCGAAACAACACTTACTGAACTTAACGCCATGGCTGCACCAGCAATCCACGGAGCAAGTAATCCAACCGCTGCAACTGGGATTCCTGCTGTATTGTATCCAAAAGCCCAGAATAAGTTTTGGCGAATATTTCGGATGGTTGCATGACTGATTCTAATGGCTTTCGGTATGAGTAATAATTCTCCACCAAGAATCGTCAAGTCGGCCGCTTCAATCGCCACTTCTGTACCAGTTCCAATGGCAATTCCGATATCTGCAGTCACTAATGCAGGTGCGTCGTTCACACCGTCACCAACCATCGCTACTTTTTTACCCTCATCTTGAATTTCTTTGACCTTATCCGCTTTTTCTTCTGGTAATACCCCGGCAATCACTTGGTCGATTCCTACTTGTTTTGCAATAGCTTGAGCTGTTCTTTCGTTATCCCCTGTTAACATGATAACTTCTAAACCTTGTTCTTTTAACTCTCTAATTGCCTGAGGTGCTGTTTCTTTAATGGTATCAGCAACCGCAACAATTCCGCGATAAGCTCCATCAATCGCAATTAACATCGCTGTTTTACCATCCGTTTCAAATTCAACTAATTCCTCTTCATTACCTGCCATATCAATTTGATAATCATTCATTAATTTTCGGTTTCCAACGAGAACTTGTTTTCCAGAAATCTTAGCTTCAATACCATGGCCAGGTATAGCATCAAATTCATCCACTTCTACAAAGTCAATATTCTTCTCCGTTGCATAGGCCACAATGGCTCCTGCAAGTGGATGTTCTGACCCTTTTTCTGCACTAGCCAACAATTGTAGTGCTTCTTCATCACCAGTAAAGTCCGTTACTTCGGGTTTCCCTTTTGTAATTGTTCCTGTTTTGTCCATAACAATGGCATTTAACTGATGTGTTCTTTCTAAATGTTCTCCACCTTTAAACAAGATGCCACTCTCTGCTGCCCTTCCTGTCCCTACCATGATGGAAGTCGGTGTTGCTAAACCTAACGCACATGGACAGGCAATAACAAGTACAGCAATTGCTGCAACTAAGGCAGATTCAAATTGACCAGGTTGGACAAAGGATATCCATACGATAAATGTAAGAATGGCAATTCCTACAACGATTGGTACGAAATAACCAGAAATGACATCAGCCAATCGCTGAATCGGTGCTTTCGATCCTTGGGCTTCTTCCACAACTTTAACAATTGATGCCAAGGCAGTGTCTTTCCCAACCTTTGTAGCTTCCATTACAATCGAACCATTTTTGTTTATCGTTGAGCCGATTAAGCCAGCATCTATTTCTTTTTCAATTGGAATGGACTCCCCTGTAATCATCGACTCATCTACAGATGTTCTTCCCTTTACAACGATCCCGTCTACAGGTATCTTTTCTCCTGGTTTTACAACTAGTCGATCACCAACGACAACTTCATCCACTGGAATCATGATTTCCTCGCCATTTCTTATCACGCGAGCCTCTTTTGCTTGTAAATTAAGTAAAGAGGATAGTGCATTCGTTGTCTGGCTTTTTGCTCTTGCTTCTAAATATTTACCAAATAAAATTAACGTGATTAATACAGCACTCGTTTCAAAGTATAAATGCGGCATATATTCGGGGTTGCCAATGGTTTTGAATGCTTCGTATAAACTATAGAAATAAGCAGCACTCGTACCTAGCGCAACAAGCACATCCATGTTTGCTCCACCATTACGAAGGTTCTTATATGCGCCAACATAAAATTGCCAACCGATGATAAATTGAATAGGTGTTGCTAAAGCAAATTGGAACCACGGATTCATGAATATATCCGGTATCGTCATATTAAATAAATGAACTAACATGGTTACTAATAGTGGTGCAGCTAACACGGCTGAAATGATTAATTTCGTTTTCTGATGTTTTAGTTCTTTTTCTTTATGTGTTTGCTTTTCGGCTGCTTCCGCTTTAGACTTCGCATCATACCCCACATTTTTGATTTTTTCAATCAATGTTTTAACATCTGTAAGTCCTGGATTATATTCAATCGATGCAGTTTCTGTTGTTAAGTTAACTGTTGCGTACTTAACTCCCTCTTGCTTATTCAATACCTTTTCAATACGGTTCGAACAGGCTGCACAGGTCATTCCAAACACATCTAATTCAGCATTTTCCATTAAAACACCATAGCCGACATTTTCAATTTTCTTCGTAATATCTTCTATCGATGTTTGATCCGGATCATATTCTACAGTTGCCTTTTCTGTCGTTAAATTAACCTGGGCATCCACACCGTCCATTTTATTTAAAGTTTTTTCAATCCGGTTGGAACATGCAGCACAAGTCATTCCTGTTACCCCAAGTGTAGCATGATTTGTTTCACTCATCATAGATCCCCTCCTTACTTCGAAAACTGTTTTAATACTCCCATCAATTCCTCTATCGTTTCTTTACCTTCCCCTTGTTTGATCGCATCACTGACACAATGGTTGATATGCCGTTCGGTGATAGCAAAACCGACATTCTTTAAGGCAGATTGAATTGCGCTTATTTGTACTAAAATATCCATACAATAGCGATCATCTTCCACCATTTTCTGTATTCCACGAACTTGACCTTCTATTCGTTTTAAACGGTTAATGACTTTTTGCTGTTCATCTTTTGTTCTTGGTTTACTTGGGTGATCATGTAAGAATTTATCCAAATGAATCACTTCCTTTTCTTTTATATTTATACTATACCCCTGCACAGTATATTTGTCAATAAAATATCTCCTATTTTGTAAAAAATCCTTGGAAATATTAAGATCAAGCTCCAAGAATAAAAACTGGAGCTTCTTTCACGCTACGTCTATTTATCCACATCAACATAAAGTTCTTATAAATACCGCCCCTAAGTAGGGGATAATTTTAAAGGGATATATCTACTCACAGAACGCCGCTGAACTTATCACGAAATGGTCCTTCACGCGCTGTGCAAGTAGAAACATCCCTTCGCTTAATTTATCACGTATTAACGGTCTGTAATACCCCCACCTCTAAACAAGAGGGAAACCCAATATGTGAAGGGGGTAAACAGTCCGTAAATACCTGATTCTGTTCAACTAACATTCACTGGGGGAGATAAGGATACCCCCAATGAAGTTTCAATTTATTCCACCGGTGAAAGTTCTGCTTCCGTTACCCATTTATGATTTTCCACTTCCTTACCAGTCTCCGCATCCGTGTAGCTCAATGATCCATTCCCTCTTCCATGGAATCAGACTCTCCTTCATTCAAATCCCTGTTTTCATTTGACTCACTTTCTGTGCCCGCATTATCTTTAGATGTCGTTTTATCATTTCCTGCACAAGCCGTTAAAACAAAAGCAAACATTAATGAAACAAATCCAATTAATAATTTTTTATTTTTCATTTTCCTTTCCTCCACTCGAGTGAATTTAATGTTACAACGATTAGATTCCAAAATTCAGAAAGGAGGGAATCAGCGGTTCAGCCAATATCTCCTTTCTGATTTACATAAACTATCCAACTTCTAACAGCTTGTTAATTTCCTCTTTATTCTGCTCAAATCCTGTCATGCCTTTTGTATTTCTTCTCAAGCCTAAAATGGAAGTTTCAGAAAATACAATTCCAGGAACAATCCTGCTTCCTGTTAGCTTTTTCAACTCTTTTTCTTTAGCTGGTTGTTCTTCTAAATCATATTGTTTGTGTGGAATTTGATGCTTTTTCAAGAACTTCTTTAAGTCTTAGCAATCCGAGCAAGTAGGTCTTGTGTAGATTTCCAAATGATAGTTTGCCATCTGTTAATTGACCTCCTTTCGATCATTGTGACTATGATCCATTATCTTTCCCTCCTTTTAAACTTCTGAATTTTCATGTTGGTTATTTTCCAGAGATTAATCCATATCCTAGGATAACCAACAGCATATACAACATACCTAAAGAAATTCATTTATGTTACAGAAGCGTCAAAAACTCAGGTCCATTTTAGTTAATCGTTTTTTCCTCACATACCGGCAAAGGGTATATTTTTTTAAAAAAAGAAGATCATGCTATGGAAGCACGGCCACCCTTCTTAGGCAACATCGTAGTCTTGTTCTTCAATTACTTCTGTAATATCTTTCAAGTCCACCTTTTTTGGATCAAAGGTTACGTCTACTTTCCCATCTTGCAAATGAACTTTTACAGTTTCTACTCCGTTCAGTCCCGCTACACTTCCCTCAATAGAATTTACGCAATGTCCACAAGACATACCTTGTACATGAAGTGTTTTATTTGCCATTTACATTACCTCCTAATTTTTTGTTCGCCATTATATTACCATACCCTCGTTATGTATTGTCAAGTAAAAAATTCATTTCATTACTTTCGAGATAATCGTCTTGAATTCTTAAATAGTTTCTGGATCCTTTTACTCTAATCGTTCTATAACACTATGAATGGTAAAATAGTGCTGGGAGATGGAGAAAATCCCAAAAAAGATTCCAAGCAAATTTTTATTGCTTGGAATCTTTTTATTTACGGTTTTAGTTAGTTGTATTCCAGACTCCTGTTATTTCGATAAGACTAATCTGACTTTGATTCAGAAAACGGACGGGTATCATACTTGTACCTAATCCACTGTCTACATAAATATATTTACCTGAGTTCCATTCAAAAGTCCCTTTATCAAGTTCCGGAAATACTCCTCCTCCTGGCGAAATTATTGCGCCAATGAACGGCAAGCGAACTTGACCACCATGCGTATGACCACTTAATACGAGGTCCGCGGGAAGATTCGGGTACGTTTTAATCACATAGGGAGAGTGGGATAAAAGGAGCGTATATCTTGTTTCGTTTATATGTCGGAACGCTTTCTCAACATTTTCATGATGTGTGGATGAATCATGAACGCCAACGAGGGTAAGCTGAATGCCCGCAACCTCGATCTCAATGTTTTCATTTCCTAAAATGGTCACGTCTCGTTTTCTTAATTTCTTCATGAACTTTCTTCTTTTTCTATTTCCCCATTCATGGTTCCCTGTGACAAAGTAAATCGGCCTGTTCATTGCAATCAGCTGATCAAGAAAAGCAAATATCTGTTTGAAATTCCTTGTTCTGCGGTCGATTAAATCTCCTGTTAAAACAATAATATCCGGTGATAAGCTATTTATTTTATAAATTAAACGTTGATGGATATTCCATGCCCTTTTATTATGCATATCACTTAGCTGAAGAATTCGCAATGATTGATTGGCCCGGAACTTATTCGTTTTAAATGCTACCTTATTTACCTTTACATGATTCGTATCTTTCCATGTTTTTAAAGATATTAAGATCGCAAAAATCGTAAAAAATCTCCATACATATTTGAGCAAAATGTCACCCGATTCCTTAACTTCTTTTAATAACCATCGCGATTCCTTGACCGCCTCCAATACAAAGACTGACAAGTGCATATTCCTTATCGCTGTTTCTTAGTTCATAAGCCGCCGATAATGCTAGACGAGTACCGCTTACTCCTACCGGGTGTCCTAAAGCAATTGCTCCACCATTAACATTCGTTTTTTCCCTGTCGAGTCCAAGTTCCTTTTCTACGGCAAGGTATTGGGCTGCAAAAGCCTCATTCACTTCAATTAAATCGATTTTCTCAAGTGGCAATCTTGCTTTCTCTAATGCTTTCTTAATCGCCGGAACCGGTCCGATACCCATAACCGATGGATCGACCCCTGATACAGCCCAAGAAACGATTTCAGCAAGCGGCTGTAATCCATGCTCGTTTACCGCTTGTTCCGACGCAATGACAACACTTGCTGCTCCGTCATTAATCCCAGAAGCATTGGCAGCAGTTACGGTACCATCTTTCTTAAATGATGGACGTAATCCACTGATTTTCTCTACTGTCGTATCCGGTTTAATATGTTCATCCTCGATAATGGATTCATTTTTCTTCCTCAATTTGACGTCTACAGCGACAATTTCTTCACTGAAACGGCCGGACTCCCTCGCCTTACTCGCCCGTTCGTGGGAAAGAACTGCGTATTCATCCTGTTCTGTTCGGGAAATATGATATGCTTTAGCAAGATTTTCTGCCGTTACACCCATACCAAATCCAGTATATTCATCAAATAATGTGGATAGAAGCATATCATGGAATTTTAGTTCACCAAGTTTCCCACCGCCAAACCTTTTTTCAAAATTCGAATAGGGTGCTTGGGACATATTTTCTACCCCACCAGCAAGGACGATTTCTGCATCGTTCAGTAATATTTCCTGCACACCGGAAACAATGGATTGCAGCCCGGAACCACAGAGTCGGTTCAGAATATAAGCTGGTACTTCCTTTGGTACTCCTGCATCCAGCCCAATATGTCTTGCGATGTATGCTGCATTCGTCTCGGAATGAATAACATTCCCATAGATCACATGGTCAACATGATCTGGTGCAACATTCGATCGCTTTAGCGCTTCTTTCGCTGTTACAGTTCCAAGCTCTGTTGCTGTTACACTAGCGAAAGAACCACCAAATGCTGTAAAAGCTGTTCTTGCTCCATCAATTAAATAAACTTTCTTCATGATCTTTCCCCCCTCTTATTTCTTTGTACTACGGATGCCGAATAAAAACAAGCAGGATCGTCAGCATACCACTGATTTTCCCGCTTGTTTCTATTTATCCATAACGAACGCTATTTCTTCCGGTTTTATTGTTTTAATATGATAAATGAAGTAGTAATGCTTGACGAGTCCTAGTGTAATCATGATGATCCGAATAAAAAGAATATCAATCATCACGACGGAGAGGATAATGAAAAAATCGGCAATAAGATTGATCCGAATTTTTTCCCATCTCGTCATGTATCGTTTAATGAAGTAGCGGTCTACATATTGTTTATAGAAAGATGTGCTCTTAAACCATCTGTCCAAACGTTCCGAGCTCTTTGTAAAACAATATGAAGCAAATAGGAAGAAAGGTCCTCCTGGCAATACTGGTAAGATTGCCCCAGCCACTCCAATCCCAAAAGAAATGAGTCCTAATATAATATAAACCCATCGTCTTAAGTTACTGATAGCTATCACCTTATTTCAAAATAACATCTCCTCCTATTTTACCATAGAATTCATCCTTCTTTATGAAATGTTTATGAAAGTTATTGTTCATCTATGAAAAATACAACCTAGTTAAGAGACAGTCATTCACCGCCCTGCACCAACCAAACAGCAAATCACTTTCATCCAGCGTAAGTGCAACTTTCTTCTGGAGGTCCGCAGTCCAGACACCTCTCGCTTTCCGCAGGCGGCTGGTGAGCCTCCTCGTACGCTTTGCGTACTGCGGGGTCTCACCTATGCCTATCCTCCTGCAGGAGTCTCGAGGTGTCTGGACTGCTCCGAGGGAAAGCCTAATTTAGATCACTCTTTATTATTCCACAGATATAATTTCTATCGTGACATGGGACTAGAATAAATGCTTTCAATAATAATCATCTTACCAGTTCAGTTGCCCGGTGGACGGTGACTCCTGCGGGAAAAGCACGAGTCTGGAGACCCCGCAGGGCGGTAGCCCGAGGAGGCTCCAGCTGTGCCCACGGAAAGCATCCGTCCACCGGGCAACTGAACGGCGATTAGAGCGCCTTAATTAGTGAAAGAGCAGACACTTACGCTGTATGAAAGTAATCAGGTTCGATAGTTAAGTTCTAGAAATAAGATTGAGGCATAGATATATAAATGGGATTGAAATTTAGAAAATAAGGCAGGTGCTTATAAATGGACGATAAGCCATCAAGAAATCAAGGCTCCCATAACCAAAATGAAAAAAATGAACAATTGGATAAATTCCGGGTAAAAAACACCGGAAAACCATTGACAACCAATCAATCATTAAAGATATCCAATGATGAGGAAATATTAACAGCAGGAGAACGGGGCCCTGGATTATTAGAGGATTTTCACTACTTTGAAAAGATGACACATTTTGTTAAAGAAAGGATACCGGAACGAGTCGTTCACGCAAGAGGCTACGGGGCACACGGGGAGTTTGAATGTTATCAATCGATGAAGCAGTTTACAAAGGCCGGGTTCTTGCAGGAAGCCGGGAAGAAGACTTCTGTATTCGTCCGCTTCTCCACTGTACAAGGTGGCAAAGATTCTTATGATACCGCAAGAGATTTACGTTGTTGGGGGACGAAATTTTATACAGAAGAGGGAAATTATGATCTGACCACAATTGCTATGCCTGTATTAATTAACCAAGACCCAATGAAATTTCCCGATGCGATGCATGCCTACAAAGCCGAGCCACGTACCGATATTCCTACAGCTTCTGGGGCCCACGATAATTTTTGGGATTATGTAGCCAATAACCCAGAAGCGCTGCATATGGTGCTCTGGATTATGTCTGACCGCGGCATTTTAAGGAGCTATCGTATGATGGAATCCTGGTCCATTAATACGTATCTCCTCGTCAACGAACAAGGGACAGCAACGTTCGTCAGATTTGTCTGGAAACCGGTTCTCGGGGTACATTCTTTATTGCAAGATGAAGCGCTGAAAATCGGCGGGCTCGATCCAGACTTCCATCGCCGTGATCTGATAGAGGCAATAGACCGTGGCGCTTTCCCCGAATATGAATTGGGCGTTCAACTCATACCATTAGAAGATGAATTTAAATATGATTTTGACATTCTTGATCCTTCGAAGTTTTGGCCGGAAGAACTCATCCCTGTTGAGCTCATCGGCAAAATGACATTAAATAAAAATGTGGACAATGAATTTGCAGAATTAGAACAAGTAGCCTTTAACCCTGCAAACGTTGTTCCTGGGATTGATTTCTCGAATGACCCTGTCTTACAAGGTAGGTTAATTGCTTATCAAACCGCCCAATACCACCGTCTTGGCTCAGCTAACTTCCAAGACCTGCCGATTAATCGACCGATCTGTCCTTTCCATAATAACCAGCGACAAGGGTTTATGAGATATCGGATCGATGTCGATCAAGTAAACTATCATAGGAACTCAATAGCAAATAATACCCCATATACAACGCCCCCTGAGGAAGGCGGGTATGCGCATTATCCAACAAAAGTTGAAGGGCATGTCATCCGAAAGCGAAGTGAATCATTCAATGATTACTATTCGCAACCGAGAATTTTCTGGAATAGTCTAACTCCCGTTGAAAAACAACATACAATTGATGGTCTTAGCTATCAGGTAGGCAGTGTAAAAAGGGATTTTGTCAGACAGCAAGTTGTTGACATTCTCGTTAACGTGGATAAGGAATTAGCTAATATTATTGCAGATAATATTGGAGTAAATCGTCCTAGCGGCACCAATGTTCCTGTTTCTACCAGCTACCCTTCCCTGAGCCAAGCAAACACTCCCAAATACGCATACACACAAAAAGTAGGTGTACTGATTGGTGATGGCTTCAATAGTAATGAAGTAAACAATGTTCTGAACACGCTCGAGCGGTATGGCGTCTTTGTTGTCATTATCAGCGAAACACTTGGTACCGTTACCGGATCTGATGGCTCAGAGCTCAAAGTAGATGAAACATTTCTTACCTCAAGTCCTTATCTCGTTGACTCACTATATGTCGTTGGAGGTAGTGCCAACAATCAAAGGAAATTCAATGTTGATGTGACAGAGTTTGTCCATGTAGCATATCGGCACTATAAACCAATTGGTGTTGCAACCACTGGAGAGAGCTTTATTCAGTCCTCAGCAGGGAATAATTTAGCAGGTGTCGTATTTGCCGCAAATAATGCCAACTTCGGTGAAGACTTTGTATCAGCAATTGCCCAGATGCGATTCTGGAATAGAAAGTAATTCTATATATAGAAAAAAAAGGAAATGATTACTATACCATTTCCTTTTTTTAATGGGATGAAGTTTTTATAAAATTAGAGTCATTCTTATGATTCGTGCCGCTTTATAAAGCTAACATAAGCGTCTACTACCGATTGCAGGAATCCAATTGTATCCTGATTGGTGACTTTACCATCTTCACCAAGTAATTCGTGGACATTTGCAATATACACTTCCGGCTGTTGAACGACCGGCATATTTAAGAATGCAAGCACTTGACGCAGATGGTGATTCGCACCAAAACCACTCAAATTACTTGGAGATTGGCTCACGATAAGAGCCGGTTTACCGTCCCAAACGTTCGAGCCATAAGGGCGGGACCCAACGTCTAACGCGTTCTTCAGTGCAGCTGGAATCGAGCGGTTATGTTCTGGTGTTACAAATATAACTGCATCAAGACCTTTTATCGTGTTACGGAAATTAGTATACACTTCCGGGATATTTTCATCAGAATCTTGGTTATAAAGTGGCAGATCTGCAATTTCGACGAACTCTGCTTCATAGCCTGCCGGGAACAACTCGACAATATTTTTCGCAAGCTGCTCGGAGAATGAATTATTACGGATACTTCCTACTACTATACCTACTTTAGTCATCTAAATCATCCTATTCTGTTTAAATTTAATTACAACTCAATAGTAAGTTATCAAAAATAACCTGTCAATAGAATTGCCCTTTCCTTCTATTTTGCGCAATCTCACCATTTTTATGCTCCTATATTGATCTATAAGCCTATTTGATTTCACAAGGTATCCATTATCACTTATACTGTATATATCAAAGTAATCACTTTCATTCAGCGTAAGTATGTGCAACTTACTTCTGGAGGTCCGCAGTCCAGACACCTCTCGCTTTCCGCGGGCGGCTGGTGAGCCTCCTCGTGGGCAAGCCCACTGCGGGGTCTCACCAAGCCTATCCTCCCGCAGGAGTCTCGAGGTGTCTGGACTGCTCCGAGGAAAGGCCAAGTTTGGAGCACTACTTTTCATTTTAGTAAGAGGGCACCTATCATGGTGGGATATTTTCCATTAATAATAATCCTCTCTACAGTTCAGTTGCCCGGTGGACGGTGACTCCTGCGGGAATAGCACGAGTCCGAAGACCCCTTAGTGCTCATCCCGAGGCAGACTAAGAACGCTCCCGTATGTGGCAACGTCTGACATTAACGTCCTGTGCGTTGAGGCGTCGGCTGTGCCTTAGGATGCGCATCCGTCCACCGGGCAACTGAACGGCGATTATAGAAGTGATTCGGATTCATTAGACGTGTTTGTTGGTTTATTAAATTCAAAAGGAGGAGTTTTTGGTGGCGATAACGCAAGCTGTGAAAGACGTATTAATACAATCGATTGAAAATAATAAAGAACATTATTTACAAACGAGTCATTCCATCCATGAAAATCCGGAAATTGGGAATGAGGAATTTTTCGCTAGTGATTTACATATTAAAAACTTAATTAATGAAGGATTCACAGTTGATAAAGCTGTTGCAGGCCATGAAACTTCTTTCTACGCGGTAAAAGATAGCGGAAAACCTGGTCCTTCTGTTGCATTTCTCGCAGAATATGATGCCCTCCCGGGAATTGGTCATGCATGTGGCCATAACATTATCGGAACATCAAGTATTGCAGCTGCTATTGCGCTTTCAAAAGTGGTAGCGGATACAGGCGGACGCGTAATTGTGCTTGGTACACCCGCCGAAGAAGGTGGACCGAATGGCAGCGCAAAAGGCAGCTTTGTAAAGCATGGCTACTTGAAAGATATTGATGCTGCACTTATGCTCCACCCAGGAGGTAAAACGACGCATTCCCAAGATACACTCGCTGTAGAACCTCTTGATTTTAAGTTCTACGGGAAACCGGCCCATGCGGCTACTTCCCCAGAGAAAGGAATTAATGCACTCGATGCGGTTATCCAATTGTTCAACGGTATCAGTGCATTAAGACAGCAACTCCCGCAAGACGTGCGAATTCATGGAATCATAACAGATGGCGGCGACGCTCCAAATATCATCCCTGAATATGCAGCTGCTCGCTTTTTTATCCGGGCTGAATCGTGGAAGAAAACAGAAGAGGTCGCAATTAAAGTCCGTGCGATTGCTGAAGGAGCAGCCCTTGCCACCGGAGCAAAAGTAGAAATTGAACGGTTCCAGAATGAAGTAAAAGACTTTGTCATTACTCCCCTGCTCGATAAAGTGCTTGGAGAAGAATTAACAGCAGTGGGAGAAGAAGATGTCATTCAGGAATCTGAAGGAAAAATCTCGACAGACGCCGGTAACATTAGTCATGAGGTTCCCACTGCCCACTGCTATATAAAAATTGGGTCTGAGGATCTCGTTGCCCACACGGTTGAATTCCGAGAAGCCGCTAAATCCAAGCTGGGAGATCACGCGCTCCTTACCGGTGCCAAGGCATTAGCAACAACCGGCTACCGCCTGCTCTCGAATCAGACTTTGCTCGAACAAATTAAGAATGAACACAAGAAATCTATTGCAGAGAAAAACGCGTAACATAAAGTGAAACTTCATTCAGTTGGGGTTTCCTTATCTCCCCACTGAATGTTAGTTGAACAGAATCAGGGTTTTACGGACTGTATACCCCTCCTTCACATCTTGGGCTTCCCTCATGTTTAGAGGTGGGGGTATTACAGACCGTTAATGCGTGATAACAAAAAGATGCACCCATATTGAGGTGCATCTTTTTTATCTGAATAAATCCAAAAACCGTTCCCAAAGTGATTTCTTTTCAGGCTCTGCTTCTTCTTCCTTATCTTTTTCTACTTTCTCAATCGGTTCCGTTTTTAAAACAAATTGAACTGAATTCACTTCCTCATTCTTCTCGGAAACAAATGAAACGGCTTCAAAATCAGATTTATCATATTGTGCAAGCATTTCATCAATTTCTTTTGTTACCTGTTCCGGCATATCCTGTGTCGCTTCCGCAAGTTCAGATGTCCCATTACGAAGTTCAGAAACACCGTTTGCCAGTTCACCAGTACCGTTATTTAATTCACCAATCCCCTGATTGATTTCTGCATAGCCCGAAGCAAGTTCCCCAACACCTTCTGTATACGCAACAAGACCAGAATGGAATGCTTGGTAATTAGCAGATAACGTCGAGATGCCTGCTTGTAATTCTTTTAATCCACCTGCCGGATCCATTTTATCAAGAAAGTCACGGAATCCGTCCATCATATCTTCTATAGAGGTTGCCATCGTTTCCAGGGAAGCAGTAATTGTTTCCAATGTGCTTGTTACAGAGGTAAAGGCTTCTTTTACTTCGGCATATGTTCCTTTTACTGTCAGCGAGGCAGTATACACTTCAAGCAATTTATCTACTGTTTCCTGATTCGCATCACTTTGTTTTAACGCAATAATTTCTTCTTCGGTAATCTCATGGGCGGGAATTGCCTCTATCGCTTGATCGAGGGCTTCATACGCTCCACTGAAACCATTTTTCAAGCTGATAAGCCCTTCCTTAATCTCCCTTAGAGCCTTAGCAAACTCTTCTAAAGCAATTGTAATCTCATTAAAACCACTGCCGTCCATTCCCTTAAATTCACTTAAAGATTTATCAATTGCGTCCAGTGCCCCCTGGATTTCTTTTGAGCCACTTATTAATTCACTAGAACCGTTATTTAATGCATGAATCCCATTTTGATATTCACTAGAACCGTTCTGCAGTGCTGTTGTACCGTCATGAAGCTCTTCTGTTCCACTTTTTAATCCGAGCACGCCACGGTCAATCTCTTGAAGCGCATCAGCGAGTGTGCCGATTTCATCCGTAAACTCATCTGCATCTGGAGCATCTATTGACATGCTTTGCGGAACGGCAGCTATATCGATGCCAGACAGTTCCAAATCCGTTACATCTGCCGTCGTTGATAATACTGCTTCCTCTTCCGGCATGACAGAGTATGTTACTTGAATGTCTTTACCGGCATTGGCGAGGACTCCTTCTTCCGTTTCAACATTACTCGTCTTCTCCCCGTCCAGCGTAAAGGATATTTGCAATAAATAATTATCAAAGAAAACGGAATCGATTGCTTCATTTTCAAACGTCTCTATCAGGATTTCCAGGGTCCCATCTTTACCAGCTAGCTCCTTTGCCGTTACCTCTTCGCCGTCCAGCAAATACGTAATTTGGAATTCCCATGGAAGACTCGTATGTTCCAGCGTCCCTTGATAAAAAAACTTGCCTTCAGATGCTGTCAATTCGACCGTATCCCCAGATTGAGTAATTTCAGTTAAATCGGTAAGGTTTTTTACACTGCTGTATTTTCCATAATCTACAACTTGCCCTCCTTCGCTCACCTCCAAACTATTCACGATATAAAGTTCTTTCCCTATCCCATCAGGACTTAAGGTTGCATAAACCACTTCATCTTTACCTACTACCTGCCCCGCATTGTCCACACCGGCTTCCTTCTCTTCATTGCTGGAAGCAGCCGCGACCGGGAATGTTCCCGGCAGAACGAGGAAAATACTGAGTAAAACAATCAAGATTTTTTTCATCGTTCTTATCATCACTCCTTGAAAAAGTTTGCTTTCCATGTTGTTTTTTCAATTACCTTATCACATAACACAAGTAATGCCGGCAGGAAGATAATGACTAAGAGAAATGCTAGCAATGCCCCTCTGCCGAGCAATAATCCAATGGAAGATACAATTGGATTCGTCGATGTAAGCCAAAGTATGAAGCCGACAGTAGAAAGAATAGATGCTGAGATCAAAATGGCAAAAAACTTGTCATTCAGTGATTGTTTTATTGCCTGTAATGCCGGCATTTCCTTCCGTTTCAATGTATAATCCTCGGTCAGTAAAATCGCATAATCAATCGTGGCCGCAAGCTGTACAGTACTTACGATAAGATACCCGACGAAAACAAGTGGTGTTTCTGTAAAGTACGGAATAGCCAGGTTAATCCAAACCGATGCTTGAATCGTCAGTAACAAGACAATCGGGAAGGAAAGAGACTTGAATGCTACAATAAGTGCAAGCGCAATCGTTACAATCGTCATCACATTCACGAATGTATTATCATCTGTGACGACAGATTTAATATCATATAACGTAACACTCTCCCCGAGCATATAGAAGTCCTCATAGTAATCGCTCGTCATCTCTTCTACTGTTTCGACTAATGCGAATGCTTCATCCCCTTCATCCTCCGTTGTCGTATTTAAGATAAACCGGCTGTAATTGTCTGAATAAAACTGTTCTGTTATGTCTTCATCCAGGTATTCAGGTGGAATAGCAGCACCGACCGTCGTAACATAACTCATGATGCTTTTCACTTCATCATTTTTAAGCAAATCTTGGGCCAGCTGCTCTTCCTTCCCGATATCACCGCTCGGAACAAGCAGGACCATCTGTGTATTTTTTCCAAATTCATCCTCAATCTTCACAATATCAATACCTGCCCTTGTCTCTTCTGGTTGTTCACCAATTCCGTAAATAAAATCCGTTTGGCTCTGTGCCATAAATGCTGGCACAATAAGAAGGATCACAAGGATTAGAACTGGATATTTTAACTTCATTAAACCCTTTCCAACCCGGTTTAAGCTGGGAATAAATAGACGATGCTGTGTCTTATCAATCCATTTATAAAACATGATCGTAAACGCTGGAAGGAAGACCATAACACTAATAAAGCTAAAGACGATTCCCTTCACCAAGTTAAACCCAAGGTCAGAACCAATTTCAAAGTTCATTAAGCTTAGTGCAATAAATCCAAAAAACGTCGTCGATGCACTGGCAATAATTGCCGGAAACGAGCGCTTAATCGCAAGTTGCATTGCCTCTTTCGGATCCCCAACCTTCTCCCTGTAGTCGGAGAAACTATGCAACAGGAAGATCGCATAGTCGAGTGAGACGGCAAGCTGCAGGATCGGAGCAACCGACTGGGTTACAAAGGATATTTCTCCGATAAAGATATTCGTTCCAAGGTTAATCAGGACTGAAATACCAATTGCCATCAGGAAAAATAATGGCTCTACCCATGAAGTTGTTGAAAGGATGAGGATAATAATGATAATCGGAACGAGCAGCGCTGTTGCGTACATCGTTTCTGTGAATGCCATCTTCTGCTGGGTCGCCGTGTCCATCGCTTCACCTGCTAGCGCATGCTCTTCACCGATTATTTCATAAATTTCATCCGTAATTCGTACCTCTTCTCCATCAGCAATAACGAAGGAAAATAATGCATTATTATTTTGATAATAACTTTCCACTACATCTTGATCAGCAACTTCAATCGGGGTCTTGATATCCATCACGTCATCAAGCCAAATAACATCTGTCACCCCATCGATTGTTTCGAGTTTCTCCTTATATACGAGTGCCTCCTGTATGGATACATCATAAATCATGACATTGGCATTGGGAATTGCTCCTTCGAACTCTTCCTCCATCACTTCAATTGCTTCAGTTGATTGAGCATTATCCGGCAAATAATCAACCATATTATAATTAACGGAAACGAAAAATTGGAGGATGACACTAATCATAGCAAGACTTACAAACGTAATAACGATCGATTTTCTTTTTTCAATAATCCAAGCTGCAATCTTTATCGTATCTCACCCTTTTCTATCTGCTTACCTTTACTTTTATAATCTATCACGCTAACATTATATAAAACACAGTGTTGGTTTATCAACAAACACTTTGATAAAATTCGTCCAATATCCAACTTCCTTTAAGAAAGTGTTGGATAATTCTAAAATAAAGGGGACAAAAAGATGACATCTGAAAAACTTGACCGAAGAAAGAAATATACACGTATGGTTTTAAAGGACAGTCTTCTCCAGCTGTTAAAGCAGAAATCCTTTTCCCAGGTTACAGTCAAAGAAATATGCGAGCGAGCTGATATTAACCGTTCGACCTTCTATGCCCATTACCGTGATCAATTCGAGCTTCTTGAAACAATTGAAGACGAAATCGTTATGGATATGAAGCAATATATGAACACGTATAACTTACAGGAAAAGGAAGACGCACTAAAGATGACGGAGAAATTGATTAGCTATTTCGCCGCCAAGCAGGAAGAGTTGATTATCCTGTTAAATGTTAGTGATGAGACGTCTTTTGAACGGAAAGTAAGAGAAGTTGCACAAGCTTCCATTCGGAGTGAATGGATCATATCTGAGCAAACCGATCAACAGCTCTCTTCTTATCTGACTGCATTCATCATTAGTGGAAGTGTGCATGTGTTGAAGATGTGGTTGCTTGGCGGAATGGAGGAGCCACCGCATAAAATGGCGAAGCTCATTAATAATTTAATTAACCATGGAATCTATGGGACTGATTGGGAAATGTTCCCTTGATTCTAAGCTTTTTCAGTAGGAACAGCTGAAATATTAATACAGAAAAATTTTCATTATACAACAGGTAAAACATCGATGTCAATAGATAACTTGTGTCTTTCCCTGAAAAGTGATATAATATAGTTGTTGTAATTATACGACGATACTTTTCCAGCGCATCTTCATTGAGTTTTGAATTTGGATGCTCTCTTTTTGTCCCAAAACTCACCTGCTGTTGGACAGGGAAGCATACATGCAAAAGTCGTATCGCTCGAGAAGAATGTCGTGGGCATAATCTAAAGGAGTGGAAAAATGAATCTGATTGACAAAAAGGTCATGCACAAAAGTTTCGGTAATGGTAGCATTGTTGACCAAGATGATGAGTTTGTAACAATTGATTTTGATGAGGTAACGAAGAAGTTTGTTTTTCCTGATGCCTTTGGAAAGTTTTTAAAGCTCAAAGATGATTCGGCACAAGCTACATTAAAACAAGCTATTACGAAGATTGAAGCCAAACAAGAACAACTCGAGAAAGAACGGGAAGAAGAACAAGCACAGCGAATTTTAGAACAGCAACGGATGAATGAACTTAAAAAATTACTGAAAAACCATCGACTCCATGATAAATCCCAATTAGTATTTTGGCTTGAGGATACAGAAGAAGAGCAAGCATTTACCGATTGGCAAGTATTCGCTGGTGAAATTAGAAGCGGTAAAAACGAAGGTAAACCGAACAAACCCGTGCGTCTCCATCAAAATAGTCTTGTTTTGTTAACAAAACGGGATGATAAAGAAGAGGAAAAGGAACGAAAAATTGTCGGCCTTTACATGGTGGAAGAAACATTCATCGGCAGATTGGCAGAAGATGGAATCATTCCTGCCCATTCTGAACTTAGATTAAAACTTTCCGATGAAGAAGCAGAAGACATGCTATTTTGGAATTACTATATTAATGAAAAATATCCGCACCGCATGACATGGAACACAGGAAAATATCGTTATTTCGATAACATTTGGGCAGCGCAAATCTTGAAAGATATTATTGCACTTAAGAAAGATCCAAATGAATTGCAACTTGCTGAAGAATTCTTCTTACATTTCTGCAAGATGAACCAACTCGAACCAAACGAAATTCCAGAGCCAAACGGTGCTTTAAAGTATAATCAATAATGTGATCAAGAGGTTAAGCCACTAATATGTTCGGCTTAACCTCTTTTTTCTTTGTCTTGAAAACTAAAATAAAAATTCTTTGGATAACTTAAATTTGCCACGCATCTGGCGCAAGCGCCTTTGTTATTTGCCAGTTTTGTTTTCACGATATGGGGAATAGTAAGTTAGCTGTAAAAGTTTAACAAAATGTCAGAGATAAGTTATTATAGCATCTTCCATTACCGTATAATGAAGGTAGGGGTTGGTAATGCTTTCAGTAGTAAAGTGAAACTTCATTTAGTGGGGGGAGACGCACAAGATGAGCTGGTTCCGTCATTACGACAGATGCTCGTGTTAAGTCGAGCGTTCTCTTCCCCACTAAATGTTAGTTGAACCAATCGGGCCGTTACTGGCTGTTGATCTCCCACTCAGCATTCTTGAACATTCTTAAAATTTGAAGTGGGAGGATTACAGCCAGTTACACTGCGATAAAGTGAAACTTCATTTAGTGGAGGGAGACGCACAAGATGAGCTGGTTCCGTCATTACGACAGATGCTCGTGTTATGTCGAGCGTTCTCTTCCCCACTAAATGTTAGTTGAACCAATCGGGCCGTTACTGGCTGTTGATCCCACACTTTTAGTTCGGAGTTTTACAGCCAGTTATACTGCAGTAGATACAACGTTAGAGGAGGAATTACATATGAAAATTAACAGCAGAAATTTCAGCATTCTACTTATTGCAACGGCTGTCATGTTCGTTATCTTATTGTTACCAAATCCGGAAACATTGCCTGTAGCTGGACAACGTGCTCTCGCCGTGCTTGCTTTTGCCGTTATTCTCTGGATAACGGAAGCAGTAACATATCCTGTGAGCGCTGTGATGATCGTCAGTTTACTCGCATTATTTATTGGTCTATCCCCTACAATAGAAGACCCATCTGTAACGTACGGTACAAGCGAGGCTTTAAGTATGGCAATCGGCGGATTTAGCTCCACTGCCGTACTACTTGTCGGTGGTGCTCTCGTTCTAGCCGCAGCGATGGAAATAACTGGCTTGCACCGGCGCATTGCTTTATATATCTTATCGAAAGTGGGTACACAGCCAGGCCGCCTTGTTATGGGTACAATTTTAGTAAGTTTTGTCCTAGCCTTATTTGTTCCAAGCGCTACAGCTAGAGCGGGTACACTCGTACCGATCCTCCTAGGAATTGTTGCCGCCTTTGGTCTAGCGAAAGAAAGCAGGCTTGCGGCCTTATTGATGATTACTGCAGTTCAGTCGATTTCAATCTGGAATATTGGGATTAAAACGGCAGCCGCACAGAATATGGTCGCTTTAGGCTTTATCAAAGCCGAATATGGAATGGATATCACATGGGGCGCATGGTTCTTATACGCCGCTCCTTGGTCAATTATTATGTCTGTTGTCTTGTATATTGTCATGACTCGACTCATTAAACCTGACATCCCAGATATAACGAAAGGAAACAGTCTCAAAAAACAACTAGACGAGTTAGGTAAGATGTCTTCTAAAGAAAAGAAACTTATCATTATTGCACTCGCCCTGCTTATCCTCTGGTCAACGGAAGGATTGCTCCATCCATTCGACTCGACGACCATTATGATTGTCGCTGTAGCCGTCATGTTGACGCCGATTGTCGGAATTTTTGGCTGGAAAGAAGTTCAGCAAAAGGTACCTTGGGGAACGTTGATTGTTTTTGCTACCGGTATATCACTTGGAACCGTCCTATTGTCCACAGAGGGTGCATCCTGGTTATCAGCGAACTCTTTTGAAGCGATGGGGCTTAATTCGATGCCACTCGTTATGATGATTGCATTGCTTGCTGCTTTTAATATACTGATCCACCTTGGCTTTGCAAGTGCAACAAGTCTTGCTTCTGCATTCATTCCAATCGTTATCGCGCTTGCAGGCAGTATGGAGGCAACTAACTTTAATGCAATTGGGCTCGTAGTCATTATGCAGTTTGTTGTAAGCTTCGGATTTCTGCTTCCAGTGAATGCACCGCAAAGTATGCTTGCTTATGGAACAGGAACCTTTACGGCAAAAGATTTCCTAAAATCGGGAATACCATTAACCGTCATAGGCTATCTTCTCATCATTATTTTCAGTGCCACATATTGGCAGTGGATTGGATTGTTGTAGGTATTAAGAGATTAGTGGTTTACTACGATAATGATTAAAAAGTTAAAATACCGATAGATTGGAATAACATATAAAGAAGAGTTTTTGCGCGTTTAACACTGGATAACAATTGAAATAAATCGAAAAACACAATACATCTAAAAAAAGCAGGTAACTCACGAAAATCCCCTTGAGTTCCTGCTCGTTTTTATTGAACGGCATGCATGGAGCCACCGTCTTTTTTCGTTAATTTAGCTTGCACGACAAATCTTCCTTTAAATTCGTCCAGCTCATAATCACATGTCGATAAGGTAAGGATATGATCATCTGCATTGACGTCCACATCCGTTTCATATAAAGAATGGGAAAGACTCTCCTTTAACAATGCGTTAAAATCTTCATCATCGGCAAATTCAGTTTGAATATAATTGAAATCGGTCGTCGTATTATAGACAGCGAAAACTTCTGCCACGTAGCTTTCATATAACGTATCAAAGGTGAATGTTTTATGTTCTTCGTAAAATGCTTTGTCCGCGTATTTCGTTAAGCCTTCAAACATCGATTGGTCCTTTGTGCGATGGCCATAAACGATTGTATTCTTGCCAAGGGATGTAACATCGTTCCGGTAATCCATAAAAATGCTGCCGAGAATATTATAATTTTTATAAAAATCCTTGCGTAAATAATCATTGTTATTATCCGCTTGAAGGATAGGATAATCAATTTGCGTCCCGTCTACTGTAATCCATCCAACCAGCTCTTCATTTTCACCTAGCAAAATATCGAAACCCGAACGGACTTTCAGCTCATCGCCATCATTATCTGCCCACTCTGTAAAACCTCCACCTTCATAAAAGGTTTGCTGAAGATCATCCATTGTTTTACTGTTTTTGTGATAATCAAGATACGTACTGATTAACCCATGGGCCGCATAGACGAAAACGCCTGCACATACGAGTGTTACTCCAATTGACAGTATCCGTTTCATTTTATTATTCATAACCTCCACCTCACCTAAGTCGGTTAAATTCCAATTGGCACGATATACATGCCAAGCGCTGGATCATCTTTGACAACGACATTTACACCATACACTTCCTGCATCAATTGCCTGGTAACAATATCCCGCGGATTACCATGGGAAATGATCCGACCGTTTTTCATCGCAATGATTTCATGACTGTATTGGATTGCCTGATTGATGTCATGGAGGACCATCACAATCGTAAGACCTTCCTCTTTACATAGCTCTTTTACCAATTCTAGTATCTCGTATTGGTAAAAGATATCCAAGTTGGCAGTCGGTTCATCCAAGAATAAATACGGTGTATCCTGAGCAAGCGCCATCGCAATCCACGCCCGTTGTTGCTGACCGCCGGATAGATTGTCTAACGGGGCATGGCGCTTTTCGATTAGTCCGGTACGTTCCAGCGCCCAGGTCACCTTCTTTTCATCCTTGTCTCCGTGCTGCGTGAAGGCTGCTTTATGGGGAAGTCTTCCGTAATAAACTAGCTTTTCGACCGTCATTCCAGACGGAGCGTTATTTTGCTGATGTACAACCCCAAGCTTTTTCGCAAGTTCTTTCGGTTTATATTGTTTAATTGCTTTTCCATCTAAGATGACGCTGCCTTTTTGTGGTGCGAGATTATTCGTAAGGACGCCAAGAAGTGTTGACTTCCCCGAACCATTCGGACCAAGTATCGTCGTAATTTTCCCTGGAGTAATACTAGTTTCAATCCCATGCAGTCTTACTACTTTATCCTGATAAGAAAAGGTTATATCTTTAATTTCCATAAATCCGATCACTCTTTCTAAGTAGGAATATCAGGAATGGTCCACCAATTACGGCCATAATGATCGATGCCGGTATCTCAATTGGTGCCATGATTGTCCGCCCCAAAGTATCCGCTGTTACAATAAGCAGGGCTCCCGCAAGCGCTGAAAATGGGATCAATACTTTATGGTCATTCCCAACGAGTACTCGTCCGATATGCGGAACAAGCAGGCCGACAAAGGTGAACATCCCGGCAATCGCTGTTGCAATCGATGCAAGCAGAACAGCTACAACAGAGATGATGAATCGCGCTCGGTTCACCTGGAAACCGAGATTACGCAACGTTTTATCCTTTAAACCTAAATGGTTACACCATGCATAAAGCAGCAGGCTAAGCAGAAGACCAATCGTCCCGTACAGTGTGATAATCCCCACATCATCCCAGGTCTTCATGGTGAGTGTCGATGCATCAACGGAAATACCTGACATGAGACTGCTTGCATTTTGCGCGGATAACAATTGACTAAGCCCCGTGAACAATGCATTAATCGCAACCCCGATCAAAATCATCCGCAGCGGATCAAGCCCTGACTTCCATGCAAATAGATAAACGAGCAAGAATGCTGCCGCCCCACCGATGAAGGAGAATAATGGTGTATAGAAATAAAGTGTCGGGAAAAAGGTGATCATCAAAATTGAAACGAATCCAGCACCTGAAGATACCCCGATTATACCTGGTTCAGCGAGCGGGTTCCGTAAAACTGCTTGTAAAAGCACACCGGAAACCGAGAGGCAAGCACCTGCAAATAAAGCGATAATGATTCGCGGCAGGCGCAAATCTTTTATAATTTCCACATTTTCATTTGTACCTGTAAATAATCCAGTAATAAGATCTCCAAGTCCGACTTCAATACTGCCCGTGATCATGGAATAAAGACTTACAAAAAGAAGCAAGCCAATCACGGCAATAAAACTGATTAACTTTTTGTACATCTAAAAAACCTCTTTCGTAAGCCCTACTCTACTAATTCCGGGTAAAGAAATCCGACTAACTCCTCCAGTGCCTCTGCAGCTGCCAAGTTAGCTGTTGTACCAAAACGGGTCTCTTCTAAATCATAGACTCTGTCATTCTGAACTGCTTTAAAATGATTCCAAATATCATTTTCCTGGAATTCCTTATTGAACATTTCCACTACCTCATCTGGCATACCGTGGGCCATTCGTAAAATAATATCGGCATCAGTCTGCTGTAAAACTTCCGTATTTGCTGATACGTACTCTAGATCGGTATCGGCAATTGCGTTCGTTCCACCAGCGCGGCGGACTAAGTCACCGACATAGGAATTTTCCGTTGCGACAAGATAACTGCCCGGGACACCTAGAAGAATAAGTACTTTTGGTGATTCCAATCCTTCAATTTTCGCTTCTATTTCCGTTAATTTCCCTTCGAATTCAGCTACTAGTTCAGCAGCATGATCTTCACGATTATATTTTTCACCAAGTGCTTCAATTTCTTCATACATATTTTCCACACTGTCTAAATTCATATATGTAGCTGGTACATCTGCTTGGGCAAAGGAATCTTGCACATAATCGGCCAATGTCGTTACGGTAAGCACATCTGTTGGTTTTAAGGAAAGGATGACTTCCATATCCGGCTCCATCGCCATACCGATTTCTGTAACGCCTTCATAACGGGCTGGGAGATCTTTATAAGATGTTGGAACCCCTACAAGATCTAATTCCAGTTCGTCCATCATTTCTACGATTGCCACGGTTGTTGCAATGATGTCACCATCTGTTTCCAGGGCCGGTTCAGCTTCTTCCTCTGTTCCTGTTTCCTCTGTTGTTTCAGCAGCTTCTTCTGAGTCTGCACTTTCGTCCGGGTTCGCTGCTGATTCATCAGATCCGCAGGCAGCTAGTACAATCATAAATAAAAGCATTAAAAATACATATAATTTATTTTTCACTGTTTACACCTCTTTTAAAAAATTGCGCATCATTATGTATAAAGGATAGAAGGAGAAATAATCTGAGGCGCTAGAAAGTTGGGGAGTTAAAATACAAGTCGGGACAATTCAGATCCTGGTGTTCGTCAGGTTCTGCATGTCCCGTCTTGCGTAGATTAACAGCCAGTAACGGCTCGATTGGTTCAACTAACATTTAGTGGGGAAAAGAACGCTCGACTTAAGCACGGGCAGCTGTCTTTACGACGGCCCGGCAAATCTTTTGCGTCTCCCCCTTCTAAATGAAGTTTCACTCTACGCAAAGCGTTTTTTCAGTTGCACAGCTAACGGAATTGCTGATGCAATCAATAATAGCAAGTACAACATAATGTTTGTTTCTTCGCCTGTTTTTGGGTTAGGCCCGCTTGAGTTGGTGTTCGTATCAACAGACTTATTTCCCGTGATATTATTGGAATCACCTAGTAGCGGTTTTTCCGGTGTGTTTGGATCTAATTTTTTATTACCAGATTTGGTATCATTATTATTTCCTGGATTGTTATTTCCTGGAGTTATACCAGCATTTTCTTCCGGATCTTGCGCATTTTCAGCATCAGGTCCGTTTGCATTTGTTGATGCAACTAACAGATAATTGCTTACATCAATAGCTTTCATACTGCCCGGATCAAGTATGAGCCTTGCAGTGTGCTCCTGGTTTTCATAAACTCCTGGAACGGTAAGTACCATATCAAGAATAATTTCGTCCGTTAATTTACCGCCAATCTTTAGCTGATAAACAACAGAACCATCCACATTTTCTCGAACGAAAACGAACTCGCCAAACTCATTTTTGATGGAGTTGATAAACTCGCTTCCTTTAACAGTGACTTGCAAGTAGTAGACACCATCTTTTTCTAAAAGAATAGCTGGTTTAACAAAGAAACTGTCTGCAGCAGATGGGCGATCCTCTGTTTCATGTTTGATTACATAATTAATCTCATATGCTTTATCTGGGACTAATCCATCATCTTTTTTCGGTGCTTTAGTTTTAGGTGTTTTTTTGTTGTCTTTATCTTTACCTGCAGGTTTTTCAGGTTTTGTTGGTGTTACTTTATTCTTATCTTTGTCTTCTTTTGGTGCTTTTTCTTTGTCTTTATCTTCTTTTGGATCTTTTCCTGGCTTCTTACCTTGCTCTGGTGCTAACAAAGAGTAGTTATTCACGTCAACTTCCTGTTTCGTTTTTTCTACAAACGAAATCTCTGCAGTATGTTCCATAGGGCCTATCGGAGTGTCTATGTACATACCAAGTTCATATGTTGCATCCAGTGAAGCAACTTCGAACTGGGCAATATAATTATCATTAGTATCTACATCACTTAATGTAATTTTCTCACCATTGATCGTCAGATAATCAACGTATTGCCCCATATTACCAACAATTTGGATGTATGCTTTTCCATCTTTATATAATAACGCAGCTGGATTATGGAAATAACGTTCTAAAGGAATATCTGATTTATACGTAATCGTGTATGCTTCATCTGGAGCAAACTCTGAATCAACGTTTTCTTTTTCTTGATCCGCTTCGTTGTCATCTTCTGGTTCTGTTGGTTGTTCAGGTTTAGTAGGCTCTGGATTTTCCGGTTTGGCAGGCTCTTCTGGTTGTTCAGGAGCTGGATCTTCTTCCGGTTCTTCTGGTTCCTCTTCAACAACTGGTATTTCCTGCAAACCCTCTAAAATAAATCGGAATGGTTCGTCACCTTTCATATCAATTGCCGGAACCTCATATTGCACTTGGGCATTGAGTTCTGCTTTAATAGTTTCTAGCGGAAATGCCATATACTTTGCAGCAGCATCCTCGGTTACAGTAGCTTTAGTCCCTTCAATTTGAATACCTGTAACTTCAGCCATTTCATTATGTGGCACTGTAATAACCAAGATAGCTTTTCCATCCACTATCTTTAATACAGCTTTTTCATTAATGAACCCAGCTGCACCAGATGGATCATCTGAATCTTTTTTAAGGGAAATTGCTTTTATTGCATGATCCCCATCTTCATAAACAACTTCCTCTTCCGCAAACACCGATGTGCCGAAAAGCGGCAGAGCCAGTACTGCGGCAATTAAAACAAGAAACCATTTTCTCATTTTATACTCTCCCTTGTGTGTTCAATTAGTTACGTGCAGGTCGGAATTTCCAAATTGTAATCAATGCGACTCCGGATACGAGTAGAAGGACTGCGTACAATCCGATCGGTGTATTCTCTCCAGTTTTTGGATTCTCGACTGCTTCGCCCCCGTCAGTTGCTGGAGCCTCATCTGTTGCACTACTTGTGTCACCAGGTGTGGCCGTTTCGCCCGCATCTGTACTAGCTGCAGCACCAGCTTGTGGTAATCCGCTGACATTGAAAACTGCACGAGCCGTATGTACTGTATCGTATAAATCTGGAACAACGATATGCATGTCCATGTTCAGGGGTGCGGTTAGATCTCTATCTACTCGGAAACTCACCGTTCTCGTTTCATTAGCTGTGTCTTCATTTACTACAGAGACTGCTCCAGCAGGTGTAGATAGAGATTTGATGTAATTACTGCCCGTTACCGTTAACGTAATAGTCTGTACACCATTTTCCACCGTTAAGGTAGCGGGGCTGACAAAGTATCCATCGGCAATGGACGTATTGTCACTGCTTTTTTCCTTCATTTCATAAGGCACTTGATATGTACCATCTGCAATTTGTGCAGACACTGGTGTTGCAACTAAAATGAAAATGATTGCAGCTAACAACATACCAAGTGGAAATCTAAACTTCATTGCTTTTCCTCCTCAATATTTACGATAAACAGTAGATTAGTAGATTTTGGTAATAGGAAAGCGCATTCACATATCCATCCTATATTTTCCTCATATCCCTGTTTATAACGTTTTATTTGCCACATATCCTAATCTACCATAAGGGAGAGCTTATATACAGGAGTATTATGAACGAACGATGAACAATTGATGAATTTTTGTTAACAAAGTGTTAAATCTTCGGAACAGGGACATGGGGTCAGAGCATTTGTCCCCGGGACAAATGCTCTGACCCCATGTCCCACTTTCGATTTATGTTGCAACTTTTTTCTTTGGTGTGGTTTTACGTTTCGTTTGTTTTGGTTTATCTTTTTTAGCCCGATCGAGCGATGCTTGGAGTGCGTCCATCAAATTCGTTACATTATCCGGTGACGGCTTTTCTTTTGCAGTTGTTGTTTCAGCATTATTTTTTCTCTCTTCAATTAACTCAAGTAAAGCTGTGCGATAATCATCCTGATATTTCTCCGGATCAAAGCTCGTTGTCAGCTGTTCAATCAGCATTTTTGCGACATCCAATTCTTTCTTCACAATCTTCACTTCTTCCGGTACATTCGGTACATCTGCCACATTCCGTACTTCATCCGGATAATGAATCGTTTCCACTACAATTGTATTTTTATATACCCGAATAACAGCTAGTTGTTCCTTCTGGCGGATAATTATTTTCGCAATGCCGATTTTTCCTGTATCTTCTAACGCTCTTCGCAGTAATCCGTAAGCTTTACCTCCCCCTTCATTCGGGGATAGATAATAACTTTTCTCAAAATAAATCGGATCAATATCCTCGAGGCTCACAAAATCGATAATTTCGACCGCTTTATCTTCCTGTTCTTTTCGCAAATTTTCCAAGTCCTCATCATCGAGGACAACAAATTTATTTTTCGTATATTCATAAGCCTTTACAATATCTTCATTCTTCAGCTCAACATCGCAAACCGGGCAAACTTTCTCATACTTTATCGGTGATTGACATTCTTTATGCAATTGGCGGAGCTTTACATCTTTATTTTCTGTTGCTGCATGCATCTTCACAGGGATACTGACTAACCCGAAGCTGATCGTTCCTTTCCACATCGTATGCACTCACAATCCCTCCTTTACAGCTAGTTTGTATAGTCAAAAATTATTTATGCAGTTTATTATGACGCAAATTACATAATTTAAGGAAAGGAGGTGCTGAAGATGATTATGAAACCTATCTACATAGAGGATATACCTACGGGGGATGAATGGTTATATGAAATTAAATATGATGGTTTCCGCGCTGTTCTTTCGATAACGACGGATGAACGGATTCAATTACAGAGTAAAAATAATCATAACCTCACCGGAAAGTTTCCGGAAATTATCGCAAGCCTTGAGGATATGCTTCCATCTTTGAAAAAGTTTCTGCCACTCACCTTAGATGGGGAACTTGTTGTGTTAAACAACCGCTATCAGGCTAACTTTGCTGAAATTCAAATCCGCGGAAGAATGAAGAACAATATGAAAATCACACAAGCAGCAGCCTCTCGCCCGGCAAACTTTATTGTGTTCGATGTCTTGCAAGCAAATGGAAAGAATTATACCGAAGAAAAACTTAGCTTCCGAAAAGCTATTTTGGAAGAAATATTAACAACATATACCGCGCGGGTCTTTCCGGTAAAGGTTTATTACAGTAAAGAAAAAATTATAAAAACAATGTTCGACTCAAAGGCAGAAGGTATCGTCGCCAAACGGCTAACGAGCAAATATAAAAAGGGGAAAAACCATCAGGATTGGAAAAAAGTAAAAAATTGGCGGCAGATTTTCACATTCTTAACAGCTTTCGACACGGAAAACGGCTATTTCGATGTCGGCGTCTATCATAACGGAAACGTAATAGATATGGGAAAATGTAAGCATGGCTTAGATCCAGAAACTTACACAACGGTAAAGCAATTTTTTATTGAAAATGGAAAAAAGGCCGGGAACCGTTACACCGTTCCCCCAGCGATTTGCACGGCGGTCCACACTCTCGATTTATATGACAATGAATTACGGGAACCTGAATTTGTTCAACTTATACCAGAGATGAAACCGGAAGCCTGTACGTTTCAGAAAATGCAGCTTGATCTAGCCATGCTTCCTAAAGAAATTACCCTTACCAATACAGACAAACTGCTCTGGAAAGAACCCAAGCTTGCGAAAGGAGACCTTCTCACCTACATAAGGGAAATCTCTCCTTATATTCTTCCATTTTTAAATAGTCGCTTGCTCACGATTATCCGGGCACCTGATGGGGTTGATAAAGAAAGTTTTTTCCAAAGACACCTCCCAAGCTATGCTCCAGAATTTGTAACCGCGATACGACAACAGGAAGAAACTTTCTTTAGTTGTGACAACTTAGAAACACTGAGCTGGTTCGCTAATCACGGGGCAATCGAATACCATATTCCTTTTGAGAGAAGCAGCAGCACAGTTCCATGCGAGATTGTCTTTGACCTTGATCCGCCAGACAGGAACCACTTTCATCTGGCAGTTCAAGCGGCACAATTAATTAAGATTCTCCTTGATGAACTGAAGCTTCATTCTTTTATTAAAACATCGGGAAATAAAGGACTCCAGATCCACATTCCAATCCGCGAAGGCAGTATGACATATGAGGAAACAGCAATTTTTACAGAGGCGATTGCAAAAACATTGGCAACAAATTATCCCGATGATTTCACAACAGAGCGGATGAAAAAGAAAAGAGCCGGGAGATTATATATTGATTATGTACAGCACGGAGAAGGGAAAACGATTATCGCACCGTATTCCCCAAGACTAACAAAAGAAGGTACCGTTGCCACTCCTTTATTTTGGGATGAAGTCGATACAGATTTAAATCCGTCCGAGTTTACAATTGAAACAGTAGCCCGGCGCGCGCAGGATATCGGGTGTCCATTTCAAGCATATTTTCCCTTGCAACAGAATCAACAGATGAAACATGTGCTAAGATTCGTGCGGGGAGAAACAGGGTCACGTCAGATCTGAATCTGAGCCCCTGCCTCGCTGTAAACTCTTATTTAAATTCTCTTCTACCTTTTTATAATAGAGGTAATAAGCTGTCCAGTATATCGAATATACTCCAGTAAACACGAGTGTTGTCACAAGTATGGCGACAAAGGTGAACGGTACCCAACCACCGAACAATGCGATGATGAAATAAACGACAACGGACATACAATAGTGGATTATCGTTTGCTTAAGCATACTCAAGCCATTTTCTGTAAAGATGAAAGAAGATAAGCCGAAATAAATACCGAGTACGTATGATAGCAGCATGGCCAGCCAGATTTCAGAAATTGTCGTTTCCGTCTCGGTAAATTTCAGAATCGTTATCGCAATTAATGAAATGATACCTGCAAACGCTATTCCCATCATACTTCTTTTAATTGCTTCCATTACCACCGTTATCGCCTCCCATCTCTAACTTGTTCTTTACTGCCGTCACATATTTTCGTGTAATATATTCTTTATTTCCCGACTGGAAAAACACACACAGATTCCCGTTAAAAGCTAATTCAAACCGTTCAATTCGACTTAAATTTCCGATGACCGATTTGGAAAAGCGCATGAAATGATGCGGGGCTAGCAACTCCTCCACTTCGTACAGTTTCATGCGAATTTCCACTTGACGCTTTCCCATACAAGCAAACACTTTCCGTCTTTCCGCATAAACGAAATCAATCTTTTTCGGGTCAAGGAGGATCGTCTGCTCATCCTCCATCCCGAATATTCGCTTCCTATTTTTCCGTCTTAAGATTTTTACAATCTCTTCCAACTCTTCTGTCCATTCATTTGTCTGAATCGTGATGGAAGTTTCATCATATTGATCATCAATTTCGATATTGATCTTCATGAAGCTCCCCCTTTCCCCTATCCCGTTGTTCGTTTAAGAAAGTTCGGATAACCGATGAGTGCTAGTATAAATCCTAAGATACCGAAACCTAGCAGAACACTTGAGATTTTAAAGAAATCCCCCATCCCGAGTGTCCCGGTCATCGCCTCGCGAAAGCCCTGGTGTCCCCAATATTGTGGTGTGAACCTGCTGATTGTCTGCAATAGTTCAGGCATCATTTCAAGCGGCATCCACAATCCCCCAATTAAGGCGCCACCTAATGCAAGCACCTGCGTAAGTGCGATCCCCATATTTGTCGTTTTTACTAGAATGGCGAGCGCGAGACCTAGCCCAGTCACCATAAATGTCAAAATGAACGCAAGAACAATGATATAAAACAACTGTTCAATTGGAACATTATAGACAACTTTACCAAACAATAACAATATAACAATCTGTATAAAAACAATATACATGTAGGGAACCCATTTTCCTAGTAAATATAAATAACTTGAAAGTGGGGTGCTTGCAATCCGAGCAACGAGACCGTTTTTCTGGTCCTTTATCATCGACTCTGTCATCGTTATCATAATAAAGAAGACGAACATTACGGTATAGCCAGGAACAATTGAAAGTATCACAGGCTGGCTCTCTGCTTCATTAAGTCCTGAAGTGAATACGGAGATAAATAATACGGTAAACAAAATCGGTAAAACAAGCGTCCAAAAAATCATTCCCCGGTCTTGAATGTTCTTTTTTAATTCTAACTTGATGATCGCGTTCATGATGTGCCCCCCCTTATTCTCTTAATTGACTTCCTGTTAAAGAAAAGAAAACATCTTCCAGACGTGGTTTCGCAAGCTCCAGTCGTTCCGGATGACTACCGCTCTGCTTACAATATCCCACGATATATTCCATCGCCTGAAGCGGATGACGCGTGATAAGCAAATAGCCTTCTGTTTTTTCTTGAAGCCTTCCGAAGCTTTCTAGTCCGGACGGCATGCAGTCGTTTCCACTTACGAATATTGAAGGTTTACCATGTTTTTCTAAAATCATTGAAATACTGCCAATTTCCACAACTTTACCGTGATCGAGAAATGCAGCTTCATTACAAATTCGTTCAATCTCTTCCATATAATGACTCGCATAAATAATCGTTGCCCCCTCCTGTTTCAACCGCTCAATCATTTGAAAAATATACTGCCTGGACTGCGGATCAATTCCAACCGTCGGCTCATCCATAATGATGAGATCAGGTTGATGCAAGAGCGCGCAGCCGATATTTAATCTGCGCTTCATCCCACCGGAAAAGGTCGTCACTTTATCTTTCGCGCGTTCCGTAAGACCGATTTCTTCCAAGACTTCCCCTATCCTTAACGCTAATACCTTACCGGAAAGTCCATAAAGCTTACCGAAAAAAACAAGATTATCCTGGGCAGTGACTGTTTCTTCAAGAGCTATTTCCTGGGGAACATAACCAATCTTCATCCGTGGGTTCGTCAGCCGAATCTTCCCTTGAAAATTGCGAATGACGCTGGCAATGATTTTCAACAAGGTAGATTTCCCAGCCCCGTTCGGCCCGACCAATCCAAAACATACACCTGCCGGAATTTCCAATGAGATATTTGCCAAAGCAGTCTTCTTTTCATACTTCTTTGTTATCTGATCCAACTTCAGCACTTCCATCACCTTCCTTTTCTTTTCGATTTCATTATGACAAAAATCCATATAAAAAAAACGAGAAGGTGTATAACATGCATGAAGTTCTACATGAGATGATAAAAATATGGGACATGGGGGTCAGAGCGTTTGTCCCAGTGGGACAAATGCTCTGACCCCCATGTCCCGATTTCTCAAAGAATCTTGTTCAGGAATGCTTGCGTTCGTTTGTTTTGCGGATCGGTGAAGATTTGATTAGGGTCTCCTTCCTCCATAATGACCCCTTCATCCATAAAGAAGACCCGATCGCACACTTCACGGGCAAAACCCATCTCATGAGTAACAACTACCATCGTCATCCCGTCCATTGCAAGACGTTTCATTACTTCAAGCACTTCCCCAACAAGCTCTGGGTCGAGGGCTGATGTCGGTTCATCAAATAACATCAATTTCGGTTCCATTGCAAGGGACCGGGCGATTGCTACCCGTTGCTGCTGACCGCCTGAAAGTTGGGATGGATATTGTTCCGCTTTCTCCGCAAGTCCCACTTTTTCAAGCAAATCCATCCCCCGCTTCCTCGCCACCGCTTTAGATATTTTTCTAACTTTCATTGGTGCAAGCATTAGATTTTCAATAACTGACTTATGCGGGAATAGATTAAAATGCTGAAACACCATCCCGACTTCTGTCCGGATTTTATTAATATTTATTTTCGGATCACCTAAGCTATCTCCATCTATAATTACTTCTCCATCCGTAATAGCTTCAAGTAAGTTCAAGCAACGTAAAAATGTACTCTTACCAGACCCGCTCGGTCCAATCACACAAACTACTTCTTCATCGGCAATCTCACAATTAATTCCCTTTAAAACTTCATTGTTTCCAAACGATTTATGCAAATTCTTCACCGTAATCATTGGATATCCAACCTTCTTTCAACGTAACGTAATATATAAGAAAGGGACAACGTAATCACCAAGTAAAATACCGCTACTGTCGTATATATCTCAACGGCATTAAAATGGTTTGAAGCTATTAATCTACCCTGGAACATCAACTCCGGAACTAGAATAACAGATAATAGCGACGTGTCTTTAATACTAATGATAAACTGGTTACCTAAGGGAGGAATCATCCGCTTAAATGCTTGCGGCCAAATAATATATTGCATCGTCTGTGACTGATTGAGCCCTAAGGAACGTCCTGCTTCATGCTGACCTTTATCAATCGATTGAACGGCCCCGCGGACAATTTCCGCAATATAAGCACCAGAGTTAATCGAAATAACGACTATCCCGGCTGCTACGGAAGCCATATTGTATCCGGTAATAAGCGGTAAGGCATAGAAAACCCAAATCGCTTGCACAAGCACTGGAGTACCACGCACCACTTCTACATAGATGGAAGACACTACATAAAAAAATTTATTCTTAGAAATCCGTCCGAGACCGAAAACCCCGCCTAAAATAAAACCGATTAACAGTCCGACTACTGAGATTAATAGAGTATAATAAAGCCCGGTTCCTAAGTTTGGTAAGAAATCAATCACACTTGCCCAATTAAAACGCTCAAATCGCTCCAGCATCTTTTCACCTCTCCAATTAAAATAAGGCTTATCTTATCAGGAACGGATAAGCCTTATGATTACGTAATATAACCTATTTTTCTTCCTCTTCATCGGCATCACCATTACTTGCATCACCGAACCATTTATTATAAATCTCATCATATGTTCCATTTTCTCTTAGTGTAGCTAATGCATCGTTAATGGCAGCAACTAAATCTTCATTCCCTGCTGTTATACCAATGCCATAGTCTTCTGCCTGATAAAGATCACCAACGACCTTCAATCTGCCATTTCCTTCTGTTGCAATATAATATTCAATATTCGGAAGATCATACATAACTGCATCCGCGCTGCCATTTTCCACAGCAAGATAAACTTGATCCATTTGCTCATATTCATTGATTTCCGCGCCCGGAACATGCTCTCTTAAGTAGTTCCCGGAAGTAGTTCCGAGGCGGGTTGCTACCGTTTTCCCATCCAAATCTTCCAGTCCGTTAATATCATCCCGATCAGATAACACACCAATTGCAATCCCAGATTCATAGTATGGATCGGAGAAATCAATCACTTTTGCGCGTTCTTCCGTAATACTCATCCCAGCAATCGCAATTTCAAATTGACCGGTCTGCAGTCCCGGGATAATTCCGTCAAAGTTCGTCGTCTCAATTTCATCATTTTCAATTGCAAAGCCTGCTTCTTCCGCAATCGCTTTAATTAATTCAATATCAAAACCAACAAGTTCCCCGTCTTCCACGAATTCAAAGGGCACGAAGGAATTATCACTAACAACCGTATAAGCATCTTCCAAGTCATAATCCCCATCTTCGGTAGCGGAGTCTGAATCTCCATCTTCGGACGTTCCACATGCCGCAAGCAGTGCTACTAGCCCGAACAAAAATGCTAAGACTCCAAGCTTTCTTAACCCTTTTTCCATCTAAAATCCTCTCCCCTTATGTTTTTTGTAGCCACAATGGCAATCCATTCACCCACCGCCAACTATGTAATGCTACATTTTATCTATAACCTACTTTCTGATAATTGAAACATGGGGTCAGAGCGTTTGTCCCAGCGGGACAAATGCTCTGACCCCAATGTCCCACATTCAGTTTTTCTTTGCAGTGACTATTTTCTTGATCTGCTGGATTGCTGTCGGGTCCTCTAGACCTGTTAAGTCCCCAGCGACATCTCCCTTTACTTGCAGTTCTTTTAATAGTCGGCGCATAATTTTACCGCTGACTGTTTTCGGCATCGCCTCGACAAAGAACACATCACGTGGTCTTGCTATTTGCCCAATCCCCTTAACAATACTCGCTTCAATATTTTCCCTTAATTCTTCATTTCCAACAAAACCGTCTGCAACCGTCACAAAAACTACTGGTACTTCCCCTTTAATTTTATCCGGCGCACCAATGACCGCAGCTTCCGACACCCCTGAAACCTCAAGTACAGCACTTTCAATTTCCATTGTACTCAAGCGGTGACCGGATACATTAAAGGCATCATCGGAACGACCGACAACCCAGAAATAACCATCTTCATCCACTAGAGCAATATCACTGGCATAATAACTCCCTTTTACTTGGCTAAAATAGGTCGCATGATAACGCTCGGGTTCTTTCCATAACGTCCGGCAAAGCATCGGGAATGGCTTACGGATGACAAGGTTTCCGAGTGTACCTGCTGGAACCGGTTCACCTGCAGCATCGACAACGGCCGCGTCAATTCCAAGAAAGCCAACTCCGGCAGAACCAGGTTTCATCGGTGTCAACCAAGCTGCCCCAGCAAGAGGAGTCCCCGCCGTTTCTGTTTGTCCCCACGTATTATTTACACATATTTTGCCAGCGCCAAAAACATCTCTTGTCCAGTGCCACGTATCTGGATCAAATGGCTCTCCGACGAGAGATACAACATCCAGACAAGACAAATCATACGCTTCAAGCGTCTTCTCACCAAGACTCCGCAGCATCCTTAGTGCTGTAGGAGCTGTGAAAAGCTTATTGACACGGTACTTTTCAATAATTTGATAGATTCGGTCCTGATTCGGATAGTTCGGTGCCCCGTCATAAACAACCGTCGTTACCCCGTTAGCCAAGGAACCTGCGACACCCCAAATATGCATTGTCAGCCAGCCCACATCAGCCGTACACCAAAACACATCGTCAGGACGATGGTTCATATGATACTTCGCATAAATATAATTCTGAATAACAAAAGCCATTCCCGAGTGTACTACCCCTTTAGGCTTTCCAGTTGTTCCACTCGTATAAAACACTATTCCAGGCTCATTCGCCTCAATTGGCGTCGGTTCACAATAGAGCGATACTTTTTTCCGTTCCTCATGCCACCATACATCTCGCCCTTTTTTCATTGCAATTTCGGTTCCTAACCGTTCAACAACAATCACACCAGCAACACTTGTAATATCCCGAACAACCTGGTCCACTTTACGCTTAAGCGGAATTGTTTGCCCGCGCCGGACAGCTGCATCGGCAGTTACAACTACTTTCGGCTCAAAGGCTTGTAGACGGTCACGTAAAGATTGCTCAGAAAAACCGGAAAAAATTGTGCTATATACTGCTCCAAGCCGGAAACATGCTAGAATCGCAATAAAGGATTCCGCAAGATTCGGCAAATAAATCGCAACCGGGTCACCTTTTTTAACTCCAAAAGACTTTAAGACATTGGCAAAACGACTTACTTCAGCTAAAAGCATCTGATACGTATAAAAGTTAGTCTTCCCGTCTTCCCCTTCCCAGATAAGCGCGGTCCTATTAGCGGCGCCATTTTCAACATGACGGTCTAGCAGGTTATAACACGGGTTACTGATTCCGCCCTTAAAGAATTCAAAGTTCGGCAATTCACCCGTCATCGTTTCTTCCCAAGGTTTAAACCAGTGCAACTCTCGCGCAACTTCCGCCCAAAACGCTTCTGGCTCTTCTTGTGAACGTTTCAATAATGCAGTAAAAGCTTCACTGTTGCCAAGCTCCGTTTTCTGCTGTTCCTCCTCTGTCGGCTGGACCAACTGGCTCTCCCTTACGATTTCTTGAATTCCCCCAACATCCGTATGCATTTATGTAGCCTCCCTTTGGATAATTTTCCTGGAAACAAAACAACTCAACCTGTAAACGCTTCCAAGTAGGTGTATCTTCTTTATTCACTTGTTCTAATAATATATCTATTCAGAAAGAAAAGTCAACAAAGTGGAATAGATTTTCTATATATTCTCCAAATTATTTACGGTTAAAATTATCTCTCATGTTTTATACACAATAAAATATACATAATAGTAGCTTATGATAAAGTGAAACTTCATTCAGTGGGGGTTTCCTTCCCTTTCCTTCCCTCCCCCACTGAATGTTAGTTGAACAGAATCAGGTATTTACGGACTGTATATCCCCCACCTTCACATTTTGGTTTTCCCTCTTGTTTAGAGGTGGGGGTATTACAGACCGTTAATACGTGATAAAGGAGGAAGACATGCTGTGAATGCAATTTTAGTAGCTATTATTGGAATGCTTATGTTGGCACTCGGTTATCGCTATTACTCCAGATTTGTGGCGGAAAGAATTTTCAAACTTGACCCGAACTATGTCACACCTGCCCACAGGTACAATGACGGGGTCGATTATGTTCCGACAAATAAGATTATTCTATGGGGACATCATTTCACCTCGGTAGCGGGGGCTGCCCCGATTTTAGGCCCCGCAATAGCATTATATTGGGGCTGGCTTCCAGCATTTCTATGGGTTATCCTTGGTACGGTTTTTGCAGCAGGAGTCCATGATTTCGGAACACTGGCAATTTCAGTGCGAAATAAAGGACAATCCATCGGGACCATTGCGGAAAAATTAATCGGTAGACGAGGGAAAATCCTGTTTTTATTTATCATTCTTACGCTCGTTCTAATGGTTAATGCTGTCTTTGCTTGGGTGATTGCTAATCTATTTATTTTCTATCCAGCAAGTGTATTCCCTGTATTCATTCAAATTCCTTTAGCCATCTGGATTGGTTTTGCGGTGTACAAGCGGAAAGCGAAAATGCTTGTTCCCTCGTTAATTGCCCTTGCTGTAATGTATTTGGCTGCAATTCTTGCTGCTGAATACCAATTTCTGCAAATCGATCTCGTCCAATATATGGGCGGTGAAAATGGGGCTGGTCTCTTCGGTTTAGGTGCAGTTGGAACAGCGTTTATGATCTGGATCGTCATATTAATGATTTATGTCTACTTTGCTTCAACTTTGCCGGTATGGATGCTCCTTCAGCCAAGGGATTTTATTAATTCTCATCAACTTGTCGTTGGCCTAGGTATTCTTTATCTCGGTCTCTTATTTACAAACCCTACGATTACGGCACCGGCAACAAATGCAAATCCGGATACTCCTTGGCTGCCATTACTCTTCATCACAATCGCTTGTGGTGCCATATCCGGTTTCCACGGCCTCGTTTCATCGGGAACATCGGCGAAGCAATTGAATAAAGAAACGGACGCTCGGTTTGTTGGCTATTTAGGAGCAGTTGGAGAAGGTATATTAGCTCTTATCTCCATCCTTGCAGTCGCAACATTATTTAACAATACAGCTGCTTTTAAAGAAGCATATTCCAGTTTCAGTGCTGCAAATGCTGCTGGGCTTGGGAATTTCGTCGAAGGTGCATCCGTACTTGCAGGTGGACTTGGAATACCTGCTCATATTTCAGTAACGATCGTTTCGATCATTGTTGTAAGTTTCGCGGCGACGACGTTAGACACTGCAGTGCGGCTAATGCGGTATATTATTGCGGAGATTGGTGCGGAATATAATGTGCAACCACTTACGAAAAAACATGTTGCTACATCTGTTGCCGTTTTATCTAGTGCTGCCTTAGCAATCCTTCCTGAAGGCCCGAGCGGATTTGGTTCTGGTGGATATTTAATCTGGCCACTCTTTGGAACATCGAACCAGTTGCTTGCAGGGATCAGTTTACTACTCATTTCCATTTGGTTGAAGCGTAGAGGCATAAATTATGCTGTTACACTCATACCGATGATTTTTGTCATGTTCATGACCTTGTACGCCATGTTCCAACAAGTGTTCTTTGAATGGATTTGGTTCGGAAATGAAGCGAATAATTTACTCTTTGTCCTTGGAGCAATTATCTTCGTCTTTGCCGTATGGATAACACTGACAGCGATACAAGTATTTAGAGGGAAATTTGAGCAAGAGAACGCGGACGATTAAGCGATGGATAAGTAATTGTAAAGGGATCATTCATTTGGTCCCTTTTCTTATATTAATTATAAAAGAAGGTGTTATGATGTTGGACCGTGTGAAACGTATCATTGAGATATATGAAGAAATCCTCCGTATGCCCCATCGTACGGAAATCGCTCGTGAATTACGGGAAGAGGATGATTTATTTTTACTCTTACTATACTCGGAGATGATCGGGATTCCTAATCCCGTCTATTACTATACGTTGGAACTCTATCCTTACATGATCGAAAAGTTCCACGACTGGCATTTACGGATGGGCATGGAGAAGTCTCCCCTATCTGGTATTCGCTGCTGTTGAATTATTCTTGAAAGGTGGGTTTACATGCTAAACGATACAAAGAAGATTTTATTTATTGGCGGTAAGGGCGGTGTAGGGAAATCAACTTCAGCTTCAGCCATCGCCTGGAAACTTGCTGCAGCAGGGAAAAAAACTTTACTTATTTCCACTGATCCCGCTCATAATCTCGGTGATATTTTCTCAGTGAAGATTGGAGGAGAAGCAAGAAGAATCGTTCCAAATTTATATGCACTTGAAATTGACCCGGAGTATGAGACGACGAAATATATTAATTCAGTCAAAGCTAATATAAAAGGAGTCGTTCATTCCAGCATGGCTGACGAAGTATACCGCCAGCTGGACACAGCAAAAGCTTCACCCGGTGCAGATGAAGCAGCATTATTCGATAAGCTAATCTCCATTATTATTGAGGGAAGTGAAGATTATGATCATCTTGTATTCGATACTGCACCTACCGGACATACAATCAGGCTCTTAACCTTGCCGGAACTGATGGGGGTTTGGATAGAAGGAATGCTCAAGAAAAGAAAAAAAACAAATGAAAACTATGTACAGTTATTGAATGACGGGGAACCAATTGAAGATCCAATTTATGAAGTATTGTTGGAAAGAAAAAATCGTTTCAGTAAAGCGCGGGAAATTCTGTTGAATCAAAATAAGACAAGCTTTATCTTTGTACTCAATCCAGAAAGGCTGCCGATTTTAGAAACGAAAAAAGCAATTGATTTACTAGCTAAATATGACCTGCATGTCCGCACAGTCATCGTGAATAAAATACTGCCAAAAGAAGCAGACGGCGCATTTCTCATAAAGAGAAAAGAATACGAAAAGCGGTACTTGGAACAAATTAAACATACATTCCAGCAGCAAAAACTCATCCATGTACCATTACAATCCCAAGATATCACAAACATAGAACAACTAAACACATTCAGTAACTATTATTAGAATCGGGACAGGGGGTCAGTGCAAATGTCCCAATCGGGACACTTGCACTGACCCCTGTCCCACTTTTTTATCCGTTTACGATGGTTCCTCCATTTACGTGGATTGTTTGCCCTGTAACATAGCTGGAGTCGTTACTTGCCAAATATACATAGGCAGGTGCTAACTCTTTCGGTTGTCCAGGTCGTTTCATTGGTGAATCGCCGCCAAACTTCCCGACTTTCTCTTTATCAAATGATGCCGGAATAAGCGGTGTCCAAATAGGTCCTGGTGCTACAGCATTCACACGGATTCCCTTCCCCACAAGTGATTGGGATAGAGAACGTGTGAAGGAAGTGATAGCACCTTTTGTCGCAGAGTAATCGATTAAATCCACATTCCCTTGATACGCGGTGATAGAAGAAGTGTTAATGATGGTGCTGCCTTTTTTCAAATTAGGCAAGACAGCCTTCGTCATATAAAACATGCCGAACACATTGGTACGGAAGGTTTGCTCCAATTGTTCGCTCGTAATATTCATAAAATCCTTCTGTTGGTGCTGCTCTCCTGCGTTATTTACTAGAATATCAACTTTTTTATACTCTTTTAACACTTGTGTCACTGCTGATTCACAAAACGTCTGACTGCCAGTATCTCCACTAATAAGTAAGCAGTTCTGTCCCTCCTGCTCCACCAACCGCTTCGTATTCTCGGCATCTTCATGCTCATCCAGATAGATAATCGCAACATCTGCCCCTTCTTTAGCAAAATACACACTGACAGCTCGGCCGATTCCGCTATCTCCCCCTGTAATGATTGCTACTTTTCCTTCCAACTTACCGCTTCCTTTATAATTCGGATCTGCATATTCCGGTTCCGGCTTCATTTCCGCTTCAATTCCCGGCTGCTTGTTCTGCACTTGAGCAGGCGGGGTTATTTTTCCATTCTTATTTTCCATTTCCATTGTTGAATTACCTCCTTGAATGTAAGATTACCAAGTACGTTCGCATGTACTTTTCCCGGATTAGCATGGGATTAATCATATGACGGTATGTTTAGATATTTTTTGTTGATTAATGGGGGGATAATAGATATGATATGGAATGTTGATCAATAATTTGAAGAGAGAATGGTGTGTATGTTAGAGAGCTTCTTTAAACTGAAAGAAAATAACACAACGGTGCGGACGGAGTTCACTGCAGGTCTCACAACTTTCCTGACGATGGCTTATATTGTTGTGGTGAATCCGGCAATCCTTCATAGTGCGGGAGTACCTTTTGAACAAGTATTTATGGCAACGGTCATCACTGCCATCGTTGGCTCGTTAATGATGGGGTTGCTTGCGAATTATCCGATTGCCATTGCACCAGGTATGGGGTTGAACGCATATTTCGCCTCGGTTGTTGCCACACAAGGATTATCCTATCAAACCGTGTTCGGAACTGTATTCATCGCCGGTATTTTATTCCTTCTCCTTAGCTTTACGACTTTACGGGAGACATTAATCAATAAAATTCCGGACAGCTTGAAATTTGGTATAACTGCAGGTATTGGACTTTTCATCGCTTTCGTCGGCTTAAAAAATTCAGGACTTGTCGTTCCAAATGAAGCGAATATTATCGGGTTGGGCGATTTGACCGATCCCATGGTGATGCTTACAATTGCAGGGTTATTCCTGACATTAGTGTTCTATATGTTAAACATTCGAGGCGCTTTATTTCTCGGAATGGTTATTACTGGAATTCTTGCTTACTTTACGGGGCAAATCCAATTTGAAGGTGTCATATCAACGCCACCAACCCCTGTCTTTTTCGATTTAGACATAGCTGGCGTGTTCTCACACGGACTTTATACAATTATTATCGCATTTTTACTTGTAACATTATTTGATACAACCGGAACAATTATTGGGGTAGCTGAACAAGGCGGATTCATGAAAAATGGTAAATTACCACGCTCGAAACAAGCATTACTGGCAGATGCAACAGCTACAACAGTAGGTTCTGTATTCGGGACGAGCCCGGCAACAGCTTATATTGAGTCAACTTCAGGAGTTGCGGCTGGTGGAAGAACAGGACTGACTAGCCTTTTCGTTTCCTTGCTGTTCGCAATATCAATATTCTTTACGCCGATTATTAGTGTGGTGGCTGGGGTTCCGGCAATTACATCACCAGTCTTGATAATCGTTGGTTCATTTATGATGCAAGGCTTAGCAAAAATCAACTGGAAATCGTTTGATGAAGCATTTCCAACCTTTATCACGATGATTGCCATGCCATTTACATCAAGCATCGCAACCGGAATCGCAGTCGGTTTCATCACCTATCCACTCATGAAACTAGCAAGAGGAAAAGGCAAAGAAGTCCACTGGCTCATTTACCTATTCGCCATCCTTTTCCTCCTACAACTCATCTTCTTTCCAATGAACGGATAATCGGCGGCGGGACAGGGGGTCAGAGCAAGTGTCCCAGTAATTGGGACACTTGCCCTGACCCCTTTGTCCCTCTCAATCATTCATAGATTTCTGTCATCCAGTCGACGATGCTTTGTTCGTTTTCTTTTCGGATATCGTCGACGTTATCGTGTGCGATAATGCTTCCATCTTTGATTCCTACAATTTCGTCCAAGATATTTTCCACTTCCATAACCTCATGCGTTGTAATTAAGATAAGCTGCTTCTCTAGATCGACAAAGGAAATAAGCCCTTTAACAATTGAATTTCGCACCATCGGATCAAGCCCAGAAAATGGCTCATCCATCAAAACGACTGGTGCATTCCGTCCCAGAGTAAGCACAATTTTCACCCGACCTCGATTCCCTTTTGATAAATGTTTCAACTTCTTCTCCGGGTCAAGCTTCATAAACTTCATAATTTCATACGCTTTCTCCATATCAAAATCCGCAAATTGACTCGCTTGGAATTCAATTGCATCCTTTACGGTAAAGAAACGGTAATATTCATCCAGCTCCGATAGATAGGAAACGGATGAAGCAATTTTCCGCGTAACTTTTTCACCGTTTACCGTAATTTCTCCACGCGTCGGGTGATTCAATCCAGCAATCAATTTCAATGTCGTCGATTTACCGCTCCCATTCTCCCCGACAAGACCAATTAGTTTCCCTTTAGATAGTGTTAAATTCACTTGATCCAATGCCGCTTTCGTCCCATACTTTTTGGTGACATCCGTTAGTTTAATCATCCCTTAGTCCTCCTTCTCTTCTAAAAAATCCGCCAGTCCCCGTGTAATTTCCTCTTTTGAATAGCCCATTTCATACATTTGTTGCGTGAAATTCTGCAAAATTTCAGCTTTCATTTCTTCCCGGATTGCAGCAAGCACTTCTGCATCCTCCGTAATGAAAGTTCCCTGTCCTCGTTTCGACCGGGCAATTTCCATCGATTCTAACTCCCTATATGTTCGTTGTACCGTGTTAGGGTTAACATTCACCTCAATCGCCATCTCACGAACAGACGGTAGCTTATCACCCGCATGTAATTCCCCCCGAATAATTTGCTTCTTGATCAATTCCGCGATCTGTTCATAAATCGGCTTTGAGGAATGGAATAAATCTGCCATTCCACTACACCTCAACTTTTCTGTCAATCATCCAACAAGCTGCGAAAAACATAATAATGGTAACAATAAGGTCTCTTATAAAATGTCCAATATAGAAAATGGAAGCCTCACTCAGCGTGTTCGCTTCGAAAGCATTATCTATATAATCAAACTCAAAGCCAACTAGAATATCACCAACGTTAATTGGCCCCCATGTCGTAATCGTTTCAACAAATCCGATACTCAAGATCAGACTATAAATCCATCCGATGATAAGAAAAAGGATAAATGTCAATATGAAACTAAAAAAATCATTTATCCGCTGACTAAAGGTTAGAAATATCGACCAGAAGAAGATAAATGTGACCGCTAACCATATCGCCCCATTAAAGACAGTTACCGTTGACAGTCCCATAATGTTAAAGATTGTTTGCTCATTGAAAAAGTCAAAATGCTGATTGAAAAACAAGGCAGCTACTGATAAGCTAACAATGAAAGTGATAGCCATAAACACGATCCCTGTGAACAATTTCGATAGAAGTAACCCAGCGATCGACATTGGTGTATGCAACCAAAGGTGTAATCTTTTTCTTTCAGAACTCAAGGTATAGTAAAGATAAAAAACTAGGAAAAGAACATGAAGGGCTATTACAAATGCAAAGGACATCATCATTAACGCCTCTTCATGATTAATTTGTTTCCCTAAAAAATACGCACCAACCATCATTCCAGCATACAAAATCAAAGCAGTAATAAAAACTGGAAAACCAAGCCGCAACTCCTTCTTCGTTAACGCCAACCAAGCACTCATTTTTTCATCCTCCCAAACGTTGTATTAGCGTACTACTTAAACAGTACACTAATACTAACCAAGTTGTCAATGGGACATTGGGGTCAGAGCAGTTGTCCCAAGTTTCGATGGGACACAGGGTCAGAGCAGTTGTCCCAAGTTTCGATGAGACACGGGGTCAGAGCAGTTGTCCCAAATTCTGGTGGGACAATTGCTCTGACCCCACTTTTTTCAATTCATCTATAGCTTTTATCTTTGATTTTTTATATGATTATTGAAAGAACTTCAAACAATCCGCTTATTTGTGAGCGCTATCTTTCGTTTGAAAAAGTAAGATTATAACTCTATTACAGTGGGAGGGGTTTTAGTGGGTAATCAACAAGGACAATTGAAATCAGATTTAAAAGTTAGACATATAAGCATGATCTCAATAGCAGGTGTTATCGGGGCAGGATTATTTATTGGTAGTGGTGCAGTCATTAATTCCTCAGGACCAGGCGCGCTGCTGTCCTACGCCTTTGCAGGGCTAGTTGTCGTCCTCGTGATGAGAATGCTTGGAGAAATGGCAGCAGCTCGTCCAACAAGTGGATCATTTTCCACATATGCAAGTGAAGCAGTTGGACCATGGGCAGGATTTACGATTGGTTGGCTATACTGGTTTTTCTGGACGGTTGTTATCGCGATTGAAGCGATTGCTGGTGCAGCCATTATCCAGTACTGGATTCCAGATTTTCCACTCTGGTTAATGGCACTTATACTAACCGTTTCCCTTACCATGACGAATTTATTTTCCGTCAAATCCTTTGGTGAATTTGAATATTGGTTCTCCCTCATCAAGGTTGTTAGTATTGTTGCATTTCTAATATTAGGACTCTGCGTTATTTTCAGCTGGTACCCAGGGATTGCAACACCTGGTACATCCAACCTATTCGGTAATGGCGGGTTCATGCCAACTGGTTTTAGTTCCGTCCTAATTGGAATAACCGTTGTTATCTTTTCATTTATGGGAACTGAAATTGTCGCCATTGCGGCAGGCGAATCGAAACACCCAGCAAAATCCGTTCGAATCGCAACGAATAGTGTCATTTGGAGAATACTTATCTTCTATATTGGCTCAATCGCAATCGTTGTAACACTTTTACCATGGAACTCAGCAAATATCTTAGTCAGCCCATTTGTTGCTGTGCTTGATTATGTCGGCATACCGGCCGCAGCTCAGATTATGAATTTCGTCGTACTAACGGCTGTCCTTTCATGTTTAAACTCGGCACTCTATGCTAATTCCCGGATGTTATTCGGAATGGCGCAGAAAGGCGAAGCTCCGAAAGCTTTCCGGAAGTTGAGTAAAAAAGGTGTACCAGCTCGAGCTATTTTATTCAGTACATCATTTGCTTATGTTGCTGTGATTTTCAGTTACATTTCACCAGATACACTATTTCTCTTCCTCGTAAATTCGTCAGGAGCGGTTGCATTACTCGTTTATCTTGTAATTGCCTTCTCCCATATACGAATGAGAAGAAAGCTAGAAGCGGAAGACCCGGGATCACTGAAAATAAAAATGTGGTTATTCCCGTATTTAACCTACGCAACCATTCTATTTATTGTTGGAATTTACGGCGCCATGTTCTTTATTGAATCGTTAAGAATCCAAGCAATTCTTACGTCACTAGTAGCCGTATTTACTGTCGCCTCCTACTTTATATTTGTTCGCAATAAAGGAGCTGTTAAAGATTTGCAGGAGAACTTAGCTCAAACATCTTCGGAAAATATGAGATGATGAAAAAGGTGTCAGACATCGGGACAGGGGGTCAGAGTATTTGTCCCAGAATTTTGGGACAAATGCTCTGACCCCCTGTCCCAGTTTTTATGGTATAATGACCAGGTAATAAAGATACATCCGGAAGGGGCTCGGAGTTATGGGAAATGAAAAATCATGGTACAAACTAGATAATGCTGGGAAACTGTATTCCTCTATCATATCCTCTCGCGCGACAACCTTATTCCGACTTTCTGCTACACTTACAACTCAAATTGATCCAACCTATTTACAGCGAGCACTCGAATTAACACTGGAACGCTATCCTTTTTTTAAAGTTCAATTAAAACAAGGCTTTTTTTGGTATTATTTTGAAGGTACCGAACAAATGCCGAAAGTAGAGAAGGAAATTTATTATCCATGTATCAGTTTATCGATTAAAAAGCGTGGTTCTTTCCCCTATCGGGTATATTATTATAACAATAGAATTGCTTTGGAGTTGTCGCATAGCATGACGGATGGAACTGGCGGGTTACAATTTTTAAATGAACTCGTCAAACAATACTTGCATTTGCAAGAATCTATCCCTATTGAGGTGGAGAATATAAGTAATGAGCAATTGCAAATGGAGACAGAAAATGCTTTCCGCAAATATTATGATAAAAAAATACCTGCTCCCAGAACGCGTGTGGGAAGTTCATACAAACTGCCGCTGGAATTAGATAAGAAGGGATATTATCATATCGTAACTGGAATTGTCTCGGTAGAAGCGTTAAAGCAAAAAGCGAAAGAATATAATGTCTCGATTACGATTTTTCTTACCGCTGTTTATATCCAGTGTCTGTTAAAAATTCAAGAAAAAACGTCAAGGCGTAAAAAACCGATTGTCATCAATGTTCCAGTTAATATGCGTGCTTTTTTTCCAAGCGACACGATGCGGAACTTTTTTGTAAGCATCACACCTTCGATTGATGCGCGGCTTGGCGAATACGATTTTGAAGAAATTATTCAAGAGTTAAACATCGAATTCAGCCGCCTATTGACACCGAAAAAATTAAAGCAGTACATCAAGCGTAGTGTTATCAGCGAGAAATCTTTGGCGTTACGATTAATGCCTTCACCGATTAAAGACATTGTTGCTCCGTCCATTTATTCATTTTTTGGCGAGGGTCAATATACAAGTGGCCTATCCAACTTGGGGATTGTTCAAGTCCCTAGTGAAATGGAGGAATTCATCGAAAGGATCGAATGTTATCCGCCACCTAGTATTGGAAATAAAGTTAAGGTCATACTAATTAGCTACAAACAGCATATGTATATTTCATTTGGAAATCTATCCAGAGATCGAGTCGTTGAGCGAGAATTTTTCCGGAGTCTCAGGCAACACGGAATTGAAGTAACTGTAGAAACAAACGATGAGGAGAATTAAAATGGCCTATTGTCCAAAATGCGGTATAAAAGTGGAGAGAGATAACCGGCCATGTCCACTATGTAACTTCCATATCCCAAAAGTACATGAAGAAAATGAGGATGTTCTAAGGGTCAAGAAGTTCCCTAAAACGACAAACCCCTATCCAACTTATACGAGAAGAGTTCTAAATCGAATTTTTATCTTTATAACGTTATTAGTATTCGTAGCTGTCAGTCTTATGTTTTACATTGACTATGAACTGAATAACACATTTACATGGTCTAGATATAGTAACTTAAGCGTGCTTGCAGGTTGGGTCTTGATTTACTTTTCGTTCGGATATGTGAAAAATTATTATAAAGTAATTATCGGGATCGGCTTAGATGCTCTTATCTTATTATTTGGCCTGGATATGTTCAGCGGCAGCTTGGAATGGTTTATCCCATTAGCATTTCCAATTGTAACTGGCACAACGGTTATCGGAATCTGTTACTGGAGTGTGATTCGAGCGTTATCGGTTAGAGGCTTTAATGTGATTGGATTCTTATTCATCGCGATTGTTATTCTGACGATGTGGATTAACTTTTTCATTCAAAATTATCAAAATAAAATAAACCCTTTGAGTTGGGTGATTGTTACCGTTCTGCAACTACTGCCTGTATTACTAATCATGATTTATGTTAAATATGGGATGCCCGAGCGAATCAAGCAAAAAATCGCCAGGAAATTTCATTTATAAAGTGAAATTTCCTTCAGTGGGGCATTACAGTTAATGCCTGATAAAATGGAGGGTGACAGATAAACTGCACCCTCCTCTTATTATTTAGACTTTTTTATGAAAGATGCTGGTACATCCGCTTTAAACGTCATCAATTTATTCATTGTCGGGTGATGCATTGCTAGGATCTTTGCATGTAATCCGAGCCTGCCGATTGCATTTCTTTCCTTTGCTCCATACTTTTTATCCCCTACAACCGGGTGACCCAGGTCTTGCATATGAACTCTAATTTGATTTTTCCTGCCCGTTTCTAGATTTACTTCCAATAAAGAAAAATCTGCATTACCCTGTATAAATTTATAGCGGGTTTTTGCGAGTAATCCATCATTTGGCGTTTGACTGGAGTACATAACATGCGTTTTCGTTTCCCTGAGCCAAGACGTGATATAGCCTTCTTTTTTTGAAACCTTTCCTTCCACGAGAGCCGCATATGTCCGTTCTTTCACCATAGTATTCCAATTATCCTGCAGTTTTCTTTTCACGTCATTCGACTTAGCAAACAGCATAATCCCCGACGTATCCTTGTCTAAACGATGCACGATAAAAATTCGGTTGTCATGATTTTCCCTTTTCACATAATTCATTAATTGATGCAGAGCGGTATGTCTTTTCTCTTTCTCAGTAGCGATTGACAATAATCCGGCTTCTTTATTGATGACAAGAATATCATCGTCTTCATAAAGAATCTGGAGTCCAATTAACGCATCCTGTTTGATGGCAGCTTTGTTTTTTAAAATAGTGACCGTTTGACCAGGTTTTAAATTATAATTGAACTGTTTTTCGATTGTGTCATCAATCATTACTTGGCCTCTACCCAGGATGGATTTTACCGAATTCCTGCTTCGGTTAGACATTACCTTTAATAAAAAAGATAATAATTCATCGGGTTCTTTCACCTGGACGATGATAGATTTGGTATCTTCCAGGTAGTTAGATTTCTTTTTAGGCATGTGGTATGCTCCTTAAAATATTGAAGTTGTGATGTTTCCATCATACACTCTTTGGCGGGATAAGAACAGTTTGTCCCTTAATTTTCATCCACCTCATACTCCAGCGGCATTTCCACCTGGCGATTACGACCTCTTCCCTCATCCTAGATGAATCAATAGAACAGGTAAAACGGCAGCTTATTTCAGCAAGTATCTAGCACCTGTCGATAAAAAAAGCATGACCCTCTCTGTCCGAGATGTCATGCTGCACGCGTAATTAGAACGATGGTCAACAAATCCTCATTACTCAACTACTACCTCTCCAACCATGCCTTCCTGCTCATGGTATCGGCATATCAATTCATACGTGCCAGTCTTTCCGGGCTTTATCGAGATTTTTTTCTCTTCTCCCGGTTGAAGTTCCACATCAATGGCTAGTCCTTTTACAGTGAAGGTATGTTCTTTCATTCCTTTATTCTGAAGCAGTAGAATTGTCGTTTCTTCATTGGGGAGCGTAATTACGTCCGGATTAAAGAAATCATCGTTCAATTCGACCACGACCTCATTATCTGCATTCTGAGCTTCAGTTTCTGCAACCCCATGTAGCGAGCCAAAACTAGAAAAAACCATGATCACCGCAAATACACATACTAACCTTATTAACGGATTTTTAATAGACATTGTAATACCTCCTTTCTGCCTGTTAGTTTCTTCAATTTACAGGAAAATATCAAAGAACTTTTATTTAACGTTTTGCTAAAGAACTTTAAAAGGAGAAAGCCATTCTTAAACTGCAGCCTCTTCTTTTTATTTAGAAACATATAGTTCTATTGTCAACCCAAAAAAATAGTAGTTGACAATCGAGTTTTTACATTATACAATCCCACTAATAAGAAAACTATGGAATGAATGATGATTGATCAAAAAGGAGATTTGTACAATGAATGCAAAAAGCAGGAGACTCAGAATTCTACTTAATTGTTCTATTTTCGCAAGCATAACAGCAATACTGGCACAAATCGAAATCCCGCTACCACTCATCCCCATCAGTGGTCAGACGTTGGCAGTTGGGATAGCTGCGACAATTCTTGGCAGTCGTCAAGGCGCATTAGCCATGATTTGCTATGCAGCTATAGGTGGGATTGGACTCCCGGTCTTTGCTGGTTTCGCTGGTGGACCGCAAGTTTTAGTCGGACCATCTGGCGGCTATATTTTTGGCTTTATCGCAGCTGCTTATGTAACCGGATTAATCCTTGAAAAAACGAAATTCTCCATTACGATGGCACTTGTTGCTAATATAGCAGGAATGTTTGTCACGCTCCTTTTCGGTACGTTACAATTAAAAATTGTATTGGATTTGGGATGGAATGCAGCACTTGTAGCTGGTGTCTATCCATTTCTTGTGGTAGGGTTTATTAAAGCTTATTTGGCTAGTTTGATTGGTATTAAGGTAAGAGAACGGTTGGTTGATGCGAAGTTGATTGTGGATCGGGAGAAAATTGCATCCTAAGATGTATTTGAAAAATATCCCAACAGTTAGGCGGACCCTCTGTTGGGATTAATAATATTACTAAATTATAATATAACTTATTAGCAGGTCTTATATCATTCTTTTATTACACAAAAAACAGGTCAACTAAAGTATCTGATTGACCCGCTATTACATGTAGGTGCTTTTACCTTCTAGCCTCACCTTACCTGATACTCGGATGTTAGTTTAATAGAGGACCATCCATGTTGTTGTCCTCTACTGAATTTTACCCGAAGATTAATAGATTCTTCATCTTCATTCCAAGTTAATGTATTTTGAATAGCTGAAGGGACTAGGGTATGAACTTGTATTGTAGTATCGATGCGCGAATGCTCTTTACAAATACTTTCATAATCCTTATAGTATGTAATTGCCATCATTGCTTTACCTAGCAAGCTTTCAATTCCTTGTTTTAAGTTCTCCTGAGACGCATATTCTAATTGAGTTCCTAATTCTTGAGCAAGCTCTTTTAAACTCTCTCGATGACTTAGTTCCCCGCTTTCAAATCTTTGTTTGACCAATCCTACTACAGGCTTTAAATCACCGATATCAAAATATGCAGGTCCTAAAATAGTGCCAATCCCAGGATTCTTTGTCGTCAATTTATTCCCCTTCTTAGCAGTGGCTTTAAGAGAAATACTTTCAATTTCATAGGATTTATTGACCCTTAAGGTCAACTTAAGATCTCCAGTATCCAACCGATCATCTATATAGCTTTCAGGCACTAATTCAATACTTTCTATCTCATAATCCAAGTATTTCTCATATAATTTGTCTTTAATAGCAGGAATAATAGTAGAAGTTGATTGAAAGAGATCCGAGAGCACTTCCGGCTTTACAATGTGATAATATTTGTGCAGCTGTTCAACGCATTCATTATGCTCAACTTGAAGAACGTCGGGAAAATATTTTAAAAAGTAATAGTATGTTAAGGCTTCATGACATTTGCCAATCGCATTACTTTGATTTCTTCCACCTTCATAGTTGTGATTTTCTATTAAATGTGTCATGTTCCTTATCGTCCGTTTATTCGATGCTTCATTTTCTGCTTCACTAGGAAACGTTTCATAACTGACAGCAAGCTTCACAGAAGATGTTGGAGCACTTTCAAATTTAAACCTTAATGTTAAAGCTATTTCACCATATTTAATACCAACTGAATTTTTCCCCGACTTATAAATATCAATTGCTGTAAAATATGGACTACTTGGACTGAATCTCTCAACAGATATAGAACTTTCGTATTTTCCATAACGGGTAATGATTGTTGTATCGTCCGTCATAAATAAGCTATGATAAGCATGATTAAACCCTTTGTTCCTATCATTATAGGAATCCTTCAACAATGTAAAAGCTTCTTCGCGTATGTTATATAAAAATTTCTTTCTGTACTCCTCGATTTCAGGCTTGAATTTAGGGTATTGGTCAGAGATGATTCTTTTCAACGATTTTACGTCTGAATTAGAAATCTTTCTTTTCGTTAATTTTACTATGTTTTTTAAAAAATCTAAGTAATGCTTTTCAAATGCTTCATTAAATTTTTCTTGGAGAGAATCAGATAAAAAATATTTCGCAAAAAAACTCTTTGCTCCTAAATTCTTAGTCTGTATTTTCGCTTTCCTTTTTACCAAAAACAAATTTACATTGATGATGCTACCATCCTCAAGGAGCAATGTAAGGTCTTTTGCTAAATTTGTATTTTTCGCTTGAAACTTAGATTGAGCAGAAACGATATTTGGATATAATTTTATTATGTACTCCACTGTATCCCTTACTGTTTTGGGATATGTTGTAATTAGTGGATTCTTATTAATTGCTAGCATAAGTGCCTGATGAACCTCGTGTACATGCTTGTCGCCAAGTTTTCGTGGATTTATCATATTAAACACCTCAACCTAATTATAGCGTATTTATTTCTATTACGGGAATTTTTGTCTAAAGCTTAAAACTGGCCTTATGCTGCATTTAGTGGTAAAATAAAAATACTTTGGGAGGTATGAGCATGAAGATAAATGAAAGAGGACGGGCAAAACATCGTCCATTAAGAGACTATGACCCAAAAATAGTAAAGGAACTGTTACTAAATAAAATAGAAGAAGAACAAAAAACAATACAAAAACTAGCATACGAAGAGACAAAACCCATCGTTCAATATAAAGATGATAAAATTAATGTACTCAGTCTTTTCTCAGGAGCTGGTGGTTTGGATCTCGGCGTTGAATTAGCAGGTCTGGCAGCTGTAATTGGTAGGGAAAAAGCCCAAAAAGCCTTCCATGACAGAGAGAACTACAGAGCTGTTAGAAATGAAAGTATTTTTCACACCATATATACAAATGATCTATTTAAAGAAGCTAATGAAACGTATCAATTGAACTTTCCACCAACATTTCAACATGAAATGGATATTCGGAAAATAAAAGAGTTTCCATCAGCGGATTTAGTTCTTGGTGGCTTTCCATGCCCAGGATTCAGTGAAGCAGGACCACGATTAATAGATGATGAAAGAAACTTTTTATACATCCATTTTATCCGTTGCTTATTACAAGCAAAACCATTTGCTTTTATTGCAGAGAATGTCAAAGGAATGCTTACACTTGGCAAGGGAGAGGTAATGAATCAGATTATGCAAGATTTTACATCGGCTGGATACAATGTAAAATTTAAACTTGTAAACGCCCGGGACTATGGAGTTCCCCAACATAGAGAAAGAGTATTTATCATTGGAATTCGAAATGATATAGAATTTAATTATAAGTTCCCAGAACCTACACATGGACATGGAAAGGATCTGGAACCATTCATTACTTTAAAAAATGCAATAGGTGATTTGGAAAATAATCCGGGAGATTGGTATAAAGGTGGTTTTTCTCCAATCTATCTATCCCGAAACAGAAAAAAGAAATGGGATGAACAAAGTTTTACCATTCAAGCTTCTGGAAGGCAAGCCCCATTACACCCAAGTGGACCAGAAATGGTAAAAGTGGATAAGGATCACTGGATACTGCCAGATGATCCCTCATTGCATCGACGTCTCTCAGTAAGTGAAATTTCTCGCATCCAAACGTTTCCAGATTGGTTTATATTTTCGGATGGAGGAAATCTGGAATCTAGTAAAAATAATCGTTTAAACAAGCAATATAAACAAATCGGAAATGCAGTACCAGTAAATCTAGCAAAAGAAATTGCAATGCCGATTGCAAAATGGTCGAAGGAGAATATGGAATCTATAAAACAATTGGTTTTATTTTAGTTTTTAGCTTAACAAAAACCTCTCCTATAAATTAAGATATGGGAGAGGTTTTAATTAGTAGGATATAGTGGATGTATTAACATCCTCTTATAGCATATCAACAATGTTTTAAAGTAAGCTCAAAATCGCGAGGATCCTAGATTATCATTCTTTTATTACACAAAAAACAGGTCAACTAAAGTATCTGATTGACCCGCAATATTAAATAATAGAAGTTTGTCTATATTTTATTATAAGATTTTTATTGCCCTTTATATACCGGTTCCCTCTTTTCAACAAAAGCCTTCAACCCTTCTTTAATATCTTCACTTCCGAGTGCTTTACTCGCATATTTCCATTCTTCATGAAAACCAAGCTCCATCGGTAAACTTAACAAACGGATAACAGCTTCTTTTGTTGATTGCACGGCAATCGGTCCATTTTTACAGATAACGATTATATTTTTCTCAATATAGCCGGTCTGTAAACGCTTGAATATTTGTCTATTCAATGGGTAACTACCTTTCAAACATTTTGAAGTTCATAATAATTATTTAGATCTAAGCCAAAACTATTAAATATAATTAATTACCACGCATTTCCCTGTATCTTAAAAACAAAGTGTTATCAAAAATTAATTACGAAGCATTTTCTTCTAAACAACCCACCGTATAATCACTATGGTATAATAATATAAAATCTTATGACTAGGAGGAATATTCGTGAATGGTATCGTTGATTTAGTTGAATCTCAAGTAATTGCTTCTGTAAAAAGTAAACAACAGTTAGAATTTGCTGCCAATTCTAAGGCTAATATTGTTTTTTTATTAACTGGAAATCTTATTACGACGAAAAAATACATAAATCATTTAAAAAAATATAATAAGATAATATTTGTTCATATAGATTTTATTGATGGATTAGCAAACACGAGAAGTGCAATTGAATATATTGCAAATATCTGGCAACCGAAAGGAATTATTACTACGAAAAGTAATCTAATTAAATTTGCGAAGGAGGAAGGACTTATGGCTATACAGCGTATATTCCTAATCGATGGAAATGCGATGAAAAAAGGTATTGAAATTGCTCACTCAAGTAAACCTGATGCAATTGAGGTCCTTCCTGGAATCATGCCCGACATCATTGACAATTTGACTAAACTAACCCACCTACCAATCATAGCAGGAGGGCTAGTAAGTAATAAAAATCAAATTACAGATGGATTGCAAGCGGGCGCTTTGGCTATGTCCGCAGGTGATTCAAAGCTTTGGAATTTGAGTCTTTAGTTAACTCTGGTAAATCTTTAATACTATTAATTATAAAGTCTGGTTGATCTTCTGCGTGCTCTAGCATTGCTTTTTCTGTTATGCCTGTTAGAACAAGAACTGAATTTAAACCATAGTCATTTCCCATTCGAATATCCGTCTCTAATCGATCTCCAACCATGTAACAACTACGATGCGGGAGCCTAAGTATATCCTCAACAATGAATTTGGCCGCTAACTGGGAGGGTTTTCCGAGAATGAGTTCTACTTTTTCACCGGTTGCCCCTTCTAGGGCTCCTATCATCGCACCACAATCCGGTATTTGTCCTCCTTCAATAGGGCAAGTTCGATCCGGATTTGTAGCAACTACGATCGCTCCATTTTTCCAGGCTTGAAAAGCTTGATTCAATTTGTCATAGGTAAACTTCCTGTCCCATCCTATTACAACGTAACGAACTTCATTCTCATTTCCTGAAATTTTTATCCCCATATTCGTTATTTCGTCATATAATGGTTGTTCCCCAATGACCATCACCTTCTCGTTTGGAAGTAATTTAGATTTTAAATAACGAGCTGTAAGATAGTTTGAGTTAACTACATTTTCTTGATTTATATCTATTCCTAGTTTCCTTAGTTTTTTCACATAGTTTGCAATTGTTTCAATTGATTTATTTGTTAAAAATACTATTGTATCGCCACGTTCTTGTAATTCTTGGATAGCCTCTCGTGCACCCTCAATTAATTGATCATCAATATAAACAGTTCCATCCAAATCAAAGATAAATCCCCTTTTCACCTTAATCCTCCCTTTAAATTTATCTAAAATGCTCCCTTTTTATTCGTGTGACTTATTTCCTCCAGATAACTTATTTGCGATAGCTTGCAGTACAAGAACTATAATAACCAAAATAACTGACATCGCTGCCGCTGAGTAGTATTCGGCTCTCAATACATTTTGAAAAATCGCCAGACTCATGGGTGCCCATTCAGCAGGAGCCATTAAAATGGAAACACTGGTTTCCTTTATAACTGTTACAAATACTAAAATAGAACCAGCAGCAATACCAGGAAGCATTAATGGACCGACGACTGTTGTAGCTGCCGTTAATGTAGAAGCCCCCAGGCTGACAGCAGCCTCTTCAATATCTTGTTTTATAGCTCTCATCGTTCCTACTGTAGAACGAACCATATATGGTAATCTACGGATACTATAGGCAATGATTAAAATTAAAGCGGTTCCAGTCAACTGTAAAGGTGCAGTATTAAAGGTTTGAATTAAGGCGATACCAAAAGCAATTCCCGGTACAATCAACGGAATAGTTGTCATAAAATCTAAGGTTGTCGAACGCTGACGGACGACAAAGTACGATACAAATGTAGCGATAACTGCACTTAGAATAAGTGCTCCACCCGCTAGGACTAAACTATTTTGGATATTCCCCAAAGAAGAAGTAAATATGGTGCGATAATGATCAAATGTATATCCATTAGGTAATGGATCCCTTCCCCAGGTTGTCGCTATGGACTGCAAGAAAACTGTAAGCATAGCAAGAATTGGAATCAATACAACTATGCCTGAGAATATAGTAAGCGGAATTGTTAAAGCTTTATTTTTATTAAGTTTCACTTGCTTCGGTTTGCCAGAAAGTACGTCATAATTTTTATCCTTAAGAAGATAGTTTTGCAACCAATAGACAACCCCAGCAACCGCGATCATAATTACAGTTAGAATAGCAGCCCCGCCCCAATTAAAGAACCCAGCGATTTCCCGATAAGCATCCACCACGATAAGATTCAAATCATTTGGAGCCAAAATAATTGGTGTTCCAAAATCTGAAAAACTGACAGCAAATATTACTAATAAAGTAGAAAGCATACCGGGCAAAGCCAGTGGAAATGTGACTGTTATAAATGTTAACCAACCCCTAGAACCCATATTACGGGAGGCTTCTTCCAAGGATATATCACTAATCTTAAAAGCCGCGACCATTGGCCAAAGTGCATACGGGAAGAAAAAGAAAATTTGCACAATCGCTATCCCAGTCATCGAATACGGATCAATCAACATTCCTTCTCCACCCAATTTTTCATAAATATAAGTAACCCATCCTGAACGTCCAAACATAATAATGAACGCATAGGCAGAAATAAATGTCGGGATAACTAGAGGCACGGTGCATAATGCGCTAATCGTCCTTTTAAACGGCATCTTTGTGCGTGCAATTCCATACGCTATTGGAATACAAATAATAAGTACCCATAAAGAAACTATTAAAGAAAGCTTTAAACTATTAATTAATCCTCTAAAATAACTTCCATAAGTAAACATAGCTTTAAAATTATCTAATGTAGCGTTCTTTAACTGGTCAATTGTAATTTGCATTTGCTCCCAGCTAACGAGCGAGCCAAACACATTAATAGGTTCATCTGTAAAAGCGACTAAAAAAACGGATAATAAAGGGATGATTAAAAACAAAAGAAAGAATCCGTATATTAATAATTTAATTAAACCCAATCCCATAAAGTTTTGTTTGAATTTGTTCATATTAGTAACACCCTTTCAGGTGATACACCTAAACGGATAGTTGAACCATTTTTCTTAATGCTGTCACCTGATTCATATGTCGTATCTATTAATAATTGATGTTCACCGACTCTTACATCGTAGCGAACAATTGAGCCAAGATAGGTTGCCAAATGGATGGTCCCCTCAAAGGAATTACCAAAGTCATCCGGAGCACCATTTAACACATTAATATTTTCCGGTCGAATGATTACCTGTACATCTTTCTTATCCGTTTGGGTGGATGACTTAATTTGTTGATTACCGATTTGCACAATTGTCTCCCCCTTTTCACTTCCAACAACTTTACCAGATAAGATATTAGACGTACCCACAAAATCTGCAATGAATGGCGTGTTGGGATTGCTGTATAAATCGGTAGGCGTTCCTACCTGTAATATCTTTCCATCCTTCATTACAGCTATCCGGTCTGCCATGCTCATTGCTTCTTCCTGGTCATGAGTTACAAAAATTGTAGTTATTTTTAAATCCTGTTGGATACGCCGAATTGTATTTCGCATTGTATGACGTAGCTTTAAATCCAAATTGGACAAAGGCTCATCCATTAAAAGTACTTCAGGCTCCATTACTAGCGCTCTTGCCAACGCCACACGCTGTTGTTGCCCTCCAGATAATTCACTGGTAAGCTTTTTTGCATGTTCTGTTAATTCAACGTACTCTAATATGTCCATTACCTTTCTCTCGATATGTTGGGGATATTTTACAATTTTACTATTAAGCATTCGTGTATAAACTCCAGCTTTTTTAAAGAATTTGCTCTTTTTCAATTCCTTAATATTTAAACTATAAGCGACATTATCGAATACATTCATATGGGGAAAAAGTGCGTAGCTCTGGAAAACCATTCCACAATTTCGTTCGTTTGGTGCTAAATTCGCCACATTTTTATCTCCAATTTTAATGATGCCACTAGTTGGTGTTTCAAAACCTGCTATACATCTCATTGTCGTTGTTTTCCCACAGCCGGACGGACCGAGGAGGGCAAAAAACTCGCCCTCTTTAATGTCCAGGTTTATATCTTGAAGTACAGTTAATCCGGAAAAATCCTTTCTAAGTTGCTCAATTACAACTGACCCCATTTTATCAACATCCTTTAGTTTATTTTATTGGTCCACTCGTTACGAATTCGGTCATAATGTTCATTAACCCAATCAATATCCAAGTCCACCGCATTATCCTTTATGGAGTCAATATTTAATGGTGTCTCAGACTCTACTTCTGGGTTGATAGGGATATGATACCAATTCGCTAAAATTTGCTGTGCTTCTTCCTCTAACATGAAATCTATGAATTTCTTACCACCCTCTGGGTTTGGCCCATCTTTAACTAGAGTGGCTGGATTTACTAAAATAGGAGTTTTATCCGGCACAACAAAATCTACTGTTTCTCCTTTTGCTTGATGTTCATACGCCATAAAGTCAAAACCAATTGCAACATGGGCTTCCCCCATAGCTACAGCTTTTGTTGGAGCTGAGCCAGAGTCAGGAATAGAATTGGAATGGGAAGCTAGCTGCTGAAAATACTCCCAACCTTCTTCCTCTCCATGTTGCATCATATAACTAAGTACCATTAAAGTAGCCGTTCCCGATGCTGCTGGATTGGGAAACTGAATTTTCCCTTCCCATTTTGGATCTAATAAATCCTCCCATGTCTTTGGAGCTTCTTCTTCCGTCACAAAGTCAGTATTATAAGAAAATCCTAGAACAAATAATTCTGTTCCGACATAATAGTCGTCTTCATGTTTCATCTTAATTCCATTTTCGACTACCTCCCAATCCTCTGCACTTTCCGGTATATACTGTGTTATGATTTCTTTTTCGACTGCAGATTCAAATGGAAGGATTCCCCCTCCCCCATACCATACATCCGCCTGGGGATTACCTTTTTCCGCCATCATTTGATTCACTAAAACGTTTGTTCCCGCATAGTGAACATTAACCTTCTGTCCGTATAATTCTTCATACTTTGCAGCAAGTTCATTAGTTAAATCTGGTGTCTCCGGTGAATACAATGTTATTGGATCACTTGAAGATCCTTCCCCATCTTCGGACTCAGACTCTTCACCTGCACATGCTGTAAGCGCCCCAACAAATAAAACTAAAAATAATAAAGTCAATAGAAATTTCTTCATGTTACATCCCCCTTTTGCTATTTACGAAAAACTTTCGGAAATGAATAAAGAAGAGATTGAAAAAACATACTCCTGTGGCAGAAGTATTATTTCATTCTCTTCTCTTCCAATCTCCGAGAGATATTCGATTAATCAACATTATAGCGAACGCTTACATATTTGTAAATACATAACCATTAAAATATTGCGTTAAAATGAAATATTTAGTTATCTGTTACCTATTCCCTAGATATTTTTCCAAAATGAACCATTAACCCCATAGACAAGGGATTTATTTCACAGCTATACTGATGGTAATTTCATAATTACTTAGGTAGAGTCTTAGAGAAGATACCATGAGTCACCCTTTTATGGGGGCTCTTCGGTGTCTTCTCTATTTTTTTTGTAAAGGAGGGATTAACCCAAGAACATAGACCTCTTAGAAGAGACAGAAACAAATATACAAGGAGGATTTAAAATGAAGAAATTCTTATCATTTCTATTAACATTCACCGTCACCTTTCTATGTGTTTGTTTTCTGAATTCCCAAAGTACCGCAGCAAGTGAGGAAATCCTGCTGGAAGAAGACTTCGAAAAAGAAGGATTACCAGATGGTTTTAAAGTAATTGAGGGTAATGCATCCGTTGTAGATGGGGCGCTTGAGCTGACGTCACCAAGTACATCTCAACCTTCACGCGTTATATTTTCAGTTGGGGAGGATCTGGGTGATTATATCTTTGAGGCTGATGTCTCTTTTAAATCAGCAGTGGATGATGGCCGCTGGGCTTCTCTGATGTATAGAATTCAAGATGAAAACTATCCATACTACCAATTTGCTGTTAGAAAAGGCACAGCTGCACTAAATGGTATAGAGTTGGCTTTACGTACTCCTTCCAATACGTGGGATGTACAAGCGACAAACTTTTATCCAGAGGATTTCCAATATAATGAGACATATCGGTTAAAGGTGATTGCAAAGCATGATCGTGTACAACAATATATCAATGATCAATTGGTGATCGATTCAGATCTTGTCGGTACCTATTTAGAAGGAGATCTAGGATTTCAAGTTTCCGGTGCCACGGTTGCTTTTGACAATGTTAAAGTTACAACAAGCACCCAGGAACTCCCGCCACTGGAAGAATCAAATGCCTTTCTACCAGAGGAACCTGAAACAAATATCGTCAACGCACCAACTGTAATATCAAGTGAGATTCCTAATCAATTTGATGAACTTGAAGGAGTATCATCTGTATTATTTCCAGCAGAATTAAATGATGATGGACATGTTACGGTCGGGGGTTCCACTTTAACAGATATTCTAGCCGTTTCAAAAGAAAAAGTTATCCCAGTCATTCAAGTGGATGATCCGAATGCGGTTGAAGGTGTCATTGATGCTTTACAATCCACGTCAATCAATGATGTGCATATATTATCAGCCAATGTAGACATATTGGAAAATATTAAATCTGCTTATCCAATCGCTCGGGGAGCCATTCTCTATGAGAAAAATCATTTGAATAAACATGACTTGAAGAAATTAGTGGAAGATGCAAATATGAGTCGTTCCTTTACAGTAGTTCTTCCGGAGCAACATATTTCCATTGACAATACACACTACTTCCATACCCGGGCAATTTCTGTGTGGGGCATTGGAGAAAATGCTTATGATTTAATTCATGCTGGTGTCGATGGAATAATTTCCAGTAATCCTGCAGAAACTACAGCAGTTTTCGAAAATTACCCTGAAAGAACGATAGTTCAACGTCCAATAGTAGTTGCACACCGAGGCGTTCCATCCCTGGCACCTGAAAATACAATGGCTGGTTACCACTTATCATATGAATTGGGTGCTGATTTAATTGAAACAGACGTCCAACGTACAAAAGACGGTCATCTTGTGATAATGCACGATACTACAGTCGACCGTACAACAAATGGTACAGGTGCAGTAAGTGAATTGACACTGGAAGAAATTCGCGGGCTTGATGCCGGCAGTCATTTCGATGAAGAATTCGCAGGTGAAAAAGTGCCTACTTTCCGCGAATTTTTAGAAGGCTTCAAGGGCAAAGATGTGCTGCTCCTTGTGGAATTGAAAGGAATTGGAATAGAAGAACAAGTACTTCAGGAAATCATCGAGGTTGGCATGGAAGAAAATGTCGTCCTGCAAAGCTTTGACATGGAAAGTGTGAAAAAATTTCGGGAAATCGCGCCGCAAATCAGTGTAGGTTATCTTTACTCTGCATCAGTTCCCGATTCGCCGGAACAACGAATACAAGATGCTGAACGAATGTTGAACTATGCAACAGGTATTGGTGCCCGCTTGAATGCAAGTTATGGCAGCCTTTCTGAAGAATCTATAACATATATGAGACAACGGGGATTAATCAATATGCACTGGACTTTCCGCAGTCAGGAACCTTTTAAGGATTTATTGAAAAAAGGCTTAATAGGCCCAATCACTGACTATACACAATGGTTGAGCGACGGACCGACATTTATTGAAACGCCAATAAAAAAACGGAATATAAAAGTTGGTAAATCCGCAACCATTCAAGCAAAAACATTTGTAAATTATCGAATGGATCGTTCAGAAAATCTGGAAACTACTCTTTATAGCCACGATAATGATAGATATGTAGATGTGACAGGCAATACTATAACAGCACTAGCACCTGGAAGAGCTGAAGTCTTTGCTGTGCATACATTTAATATGTTGGATGAAGACTGGAATTTGGTTTCCAAACCAATTGAAGTAAATGTCAGTAAGTAAGACAAACGAAATAACGAACCATGAAAATGACAATATTCCACCGCTTGAGGATTTAATCTAAACTGTATAATAAAAGAACAACACTCATATGCTCCCCCTATAGAAGAAGAGACTTATATTATTTCTCAGTCTAATATACTATACGGGGGAGCATATCATATCTAAATATATAGCTATTTTTCTTTTACAACAATCAAGAAATCAATATTGTCATTTGAGTCATGCTTTGCAAAATAGTAAGTATATGCGAAAAAAATCGTATCTAAAAAATCCCCTACTCACTTTTTCTTAAAATCGACTCATCCAGCCGACTTACAGAACTTTGTCCGGCAAGTCCCATTGTAATATCCAAATCGGCGAGCATATGCTGCAATACTTCCTTAACTCCCCGCTGACCGGCAACTGCAAGGCCATACATAAGGGGACGACCAATTAGTACCGCCTCCGCTCCTAGGGCTATTGCTTTTACAATATCCGAACCTCGGCGAATTCCACTATCCATGAGTACAGGGATATTTCCTTCGACTACATTCACAATCTCTGGAAGTGCATCCAATGCTCCGATTGCGCCATCTACCTGGCGTCCCCCATGATTAGATACAATAATACCATCGACTCCCTTCTCCATAGCAAGTTTCGCATCATCTGGATGGAGGATTCCTTTTAAAATGATAGGAAGGTTCGTATGCTCCCGTAAAAAAGCAATATCTTTCCACGATAAAGATGTGTTACCGAAAACTTTTGTCCAATGCATAATCGCAGCTTGTGGGTCTTCTTGAGGATTTTTTTCAAGTTTTGCTTGAAATGCTGGATCGGTAAAATAATTCCCTACTCCTTCACCAGCAAGAAACGGTAGGTATACATTTTTCAAATCATACTCCCGCCAAGCCATCATTGGCGTATCTAACGTAACAACAATTGCTGAATAGCCGGACGCTTCTGCCCGTTTTAAAAAGCTTGCAGTAATATCCGGATCTCTGCTCCAATAAAGCTGGAACCAACGTGGTGCATCACCCATTGCCTCCGCAATTTTTTCCATGGGAACAGTCGATGCAGAACTAGCTATATAAGGTACGCCCAATTCCGCACAAGCTAATGCCGAACCAATTTCTCCATCTTTATGAATAATAGATTGCACACCAATGGGCGCATGCAGAACTGGAGACGGGAAAATCTCACCAAATAAATTTATCGACAAGTCCCGCTTATCAACATCCTGAAGCATTCGCGGAATAATTTTCACGCCGGTAAACGCTTTCAAATTTTCTCGTATTGTATGTTCTCCGCCAGCTCCACCCGCGATATAATAATATGGACCATCTTCTAATTTCTCACGGGCAAGTTTTTCCCAATCTTCTAGAATCACTGGAAGCCTTTTGGGATCAGGACAATGCATCGTTGAATAAATTTCAAATTGAATCTTGTTTCCGATGTTCTCCATGAAATATACCTCCTCGATTTCTTACTTGAAGTATTTTTTTATTCGACCCTTTACCTATCAATCATCTTATTCACTAGTTACATTATTTATATATCTCTCACGCAACTGATATTTTAGTAACTTTCCTTGTAGACTTCGCGGCAGTTCATCTACAAAATCTACGCGGCGCGGGATCTTATATTTAGCTAATTTCCCGGAACAAAAATCAATTATTTCCTCTTGATTGAATTGCATTTAATTTGATTGGGTCGCTGAATAGCATCTGTTGCATCCGTCATTCCCCCTTGGAATTTTTAAATTCTACTACAAGAACAACCATGTTATCTTTCAATCCTGCCTCCCTTTCAGCAAGTTTTACTTTATAGCTTACCATAAGATTGATTATTATGTATATATCACCTATATTTATTATTCTGAAATTTATAGTTAACAGTTTGTCCAGTTATATAATAGCCGAGACATAACTTCCAAATATGGTGATCGATCTAAACAAAGTGTAGGAGCATCAACAGCCGCTCCAGGAATATAACTTCGCGCTTCCTTTAGCGGCTTGATTAGTCTCCTTGGGTGCGATACACTGCGAGGTCTCATTGATGCCTTTCTTACTACAGTAGTCTCCTGATATTCCAGAACTAGTCAGTAGATTTGTTTAGATTTAATCCAAGTTGGAAGCGTTATGTCCCAGCATTATTTTCAATTTCAGTAAAAACTACAGCTTAATCTCTTGCTTCTCAAATCGACTTTTCACAAGATAAGCCGCACCAATCATTCCTGCATCATTGTCCAATTGTGCGAGCTTCACTTCACAACATTCACTTACCCCAGGGAGGGCATACTTTTTGAATGCTGCTGTTATTTTAGCGAGCAACGGCTCCCCTGCTTTGGAGACGCCGCCACCAATTATGATCTGACTAGGGTTGATCGTAACTGCCATATTTGCCATCGCCATACCTAACACATCGCTCATTCGATCAATAATCCTTTGACTCGCTTCATCTCCGGACGTTGCACAATCAAAAACATCTTTCGCTTCTAGCATACCACGTTGGTTATAACGGGCAGCGAGTACACCGTGAGGAGCTTCTTTTATATGATCCATAGCCATGTGCACAATTCCTGTTGCCGAAGCTATTGTTTCCAAACATCCCATTCTTCCGCAATTACAGCGGTATTCGTTTGGCGCAACCAAGATGTGTCCAATTTCACCGGCAGTGCCATTCATTCCGTTCAAAATCTCTCCATTTGCGATAATTCCGCCACCAACACCGGTACCAAGCGTAATAAATATAAGGTTTTCAGCAGAGTTGCCGCTCCCTTTCCAGTTCTCCGCTAATGCTGCTAAATTAGCATCATTTTCTATAAATACAGGTAAACTTGATAATCGGTGAAGTTCTTCTGTCAGATTGAAGTTTTTCCAGCCAATATTCACAGCCTCTTCAACGATACCAGTTTCTGGATGTATAAAACCGGGAGCGCCCACACCTATTCCTATTATTTTATTTTCTATTTTGTGCTTTGATAAGGTATCCGTTATCGATGCCCAAATATCTTTTACAATTGTCTTTCCTGCATTATCTTTGTTCGTTGGTATTTGCCATTTAACTAAAAGTTCTCCATTATGATTGATTAAGCCGATTTTTACAGTAGTGCCTCCAATATCTATACCTATCATCAACTCATCCATTTAGATGTACTCCTTATCATGTAAGATTAGCGGATTGCTTCCTTATGAGCAGGTTACTCCTGAATGATCAAGCAACATCTTATTTTATTTGATACACTCGGGCTTCATACGGACGGAAAGTCATCGTATCCAGTGTTTCATGAGCCTCTTCCACCTGATAGTTGCTTAATCGCAATTCCGCCTGCTTACCTAGTAAATCTTCAGGGAACTCGAAATCAGCAGTACCATCCAATAAGTTTGTTAAAATAACATACTGCTCCTCGCCTAACGTTCGTACGTAAGCATAAATTTGCTCATGTTCTTCTAAGATAAGTTCATAGCTGCCGTATATGAGTGTCTCATTTCCACGGCGCAGCTCAATCAACTTTTTATAGTAATGATAAATCGAATCAGGATCTTTCAGCTCGGCTTCTACATTAATTTCCTTCACATTTGGGTTTACTTTCATCCATGGTGTTCCCGTTGTAAATCCGCCGTTTTCCTTACTATTCCATTGCATCGGTGTGCGGGAGTTGTCCCGGCCGCTCTTCCAGATGATTTTCATTACCTCTTCATGACTCTTACCGGCTTCCCGTTCTTCTTTATAAAGTGTTTTAATTGCAACATCATTATAATCATCAATGGAATCAAACTCGACGTTCGTCATCCCAATCTCTTGCCCTTGATAAATAAACGGTGTTCCTTGCATTAAAAAGTACATGGTTGCAAAGCTCTTTGCCGATTTTTCCCGCAAGTCCGTATCATTTCCCCATGTGGAAACAGAACGAGGCTGGTCATGGTTTTCTAAGAACAGCGCATTCCAACCGACACCATCCAGACCTTTTTGCCATTTACTGAGCGCTTTTTTAAGTCCTTGCATATCGAGTCCGCCTGTTGCACTCTTGCCCCAAAGGTCCAAGTGTTCGAATTGGAAGATCATATTGAAAAAGCCATTCTCCTCACCGACCCATGCATCCGCTTGTTCAACTTTGACTCCGTTCGCTTCTCCGACGGTCATAATATCATATTTATCAAACGTTTCTTTTCTCAGTTCCTCCAGGAAAACTTCAATTCCAGGTCGATTCATATGTCCCTCATACGAAGGAACATATTTTAGATTGTCGGGATTCGGCATATCTGGAAACCCGGGAACTTTTTTAATATGTGAAATCGCATCGACTCGGAAACCATCGATCCCTTTGTCCAACCACCAATTCACCATTTTATACAAATCGTGACGAACTTCCGGGTTTTCCCAGTTGAGGTCTGGTTGTTTACTGGCGAAAACATGCATGTAATATTCTCCAGTCTTCTCATCGTACTCCCAGGCGGATCCTCCAAAGATAGATTCCCAATTATTCGGGGCTTTGCCATTTTTTCCAGGATGCCAAATATAATAATCCCGGTAGGCATTGTCCTTTGAAGAACGGGATTCAATGAACCATTCATGCTCATCTGATGTATGGTTAATGACAAGGTCCATAATCAATTTCATACCACGGGCATGTACCTCCCGCAGCAATTCATCGAAATCTTCCATTGTTCCGTATTCGGCTGAAATCCCTTGGTAATCGCTAATATCATAACCATTATCAATGTTCGGAGACGGATAGATTGGTGAGACCCAAATGACATCAATCCCTAAATCCTGTAAATAATCCAATTTCGAGATGATACCCTGGATATCCCCGATACCATCTCCATTTGAATCCATAAAACTGCGCGGATAAATTTGATAGGCTACCGCTTCCTTCCACCACTGGCTAGTCATACTTATTTCCTCCTTTAGCTGAACGGTTTGATATCAAACATCAGCTAATTGTTTTCCTGTAAAGCAAGATTATGCCCACCACATATTAGCGGGGGCCTCTTCCATATTGATAGCTTTCAAGTTTCGAACTGCTGCGCGAAAGCCTTCATCAATCGACATGATCGGATCTTCATGTTCAATGCTCATGACATAATCATAACCATACGTCCGTAACGCACTCACAATGTTAGACCATTCTTGGATACTATGACCGTACCCGACTGAACGGAAACTCCATGCACGCGTCTTTACATCTGCATATGGCTGCATGTCTGTCAGGCCATACATGTTTACATTATCTTGATCAATATATGTGTCTTTCGCATGGAAATGATGAATCGCATTTTCCTTACCCAATATTTTAATCGCTGCAACCGGGTCAATGCCTTGCCACCATAAATGACTTGGGTCCAGATTAGCACCGATTGCGTCGTTCGTTGCATCTCTAAGTTTCAGTAATGTATAAGGAGTATGAACGAGAAAACCTGCATGAAGTTCCAATCCAACTTTCACCCCATGATCTTTTGCAAATTGGGCTTGCTCTCTCCAATAAGGAATCAATTTTTTCTCCCATTGCCAATTTAAAATATCCGTGTATTCGGTTGGCCATGGTGTGACAGGCCAGTTAGGGTATTTGGAATCTTCATGCGCTCCTGGTGTACCGGAAAACGTGTTGACGACTGGCACATCCAACATTTGTGCAAGTTTCACGGTTTTCACGAACGTATCATGGGATTTTTTTGCATGTTTTTTATTTGGGGAAACCGGGTTATCGTGACAGCTGAATGCACTGATCGTTAAGCCCCTTGAATGAACTTTATCGATAAATTCCTTCCGTTTATCCTCACTCGCGAGTAGTTCATCCACATCACAATGAGCAGTACCAGGGTTCCCACCAGTACCAATTTCAACTGCTTCTAGTCCAGCTTGCTTTACATGATCCAACATTTCTTCAAAAGGTTTTTCATTAAATAATACTGTAAATACGCCTAATTTCATGGATACCGCCTCCAGTTAATTTAATGTTATACTTGATTTGCTTTCACTACTTTTGTAAATCGCTTCAATTATTTTGGTAACCGTTCTCGCTTGCTCAGGTTTATTCACTAATTCTGCTTCCCCAAGACAGCTTTCAATAAAGTTTTTAGCCTGAAGAAATCCTGCTTTTGCTTGATCATCTTCCACTTTTGCTGTGGTTGTTAGGTATGCTCCAGTTTTTGGCTGATAGAATTCAAATGGAAATACATTCAATCCGCCATTCGAACCGGATATGCTTACATTTGTCGTATCTTCTTTTATATTTGCTGCCCAAGAGCATTCAAATAACATAGAGGCACCATTCTCAAATCGGATATAGGAAGATACATGATCATCCACATCAAAAGATTCATGATCAAAGCTGCCCCAGTCGTTGAGCTGATTTGGCGTTTTGCTTAATCTGTTATACGTTGTTCCTGTTACTTCTACTGCGTTGGGTTCATCTAATAGCCAAAGTGCTGCATCCAAAAAATGGCAACCCCAATCGATCAGACTTCCTCCGCCTTGTAATTGTTTATTCGTAAACACACCCCAGCCTGGAACTTTCCGGCACCTCAATGCCTGGACCCTTGCTACAAGCGGGTCCCCGACTTCTTTCATTGTTTGTTTGGCCAGCTGAACAGATTCCATGAACCGATAATGATACGCAATGCTTAAACATTTATTCGCTTTCTTTGCTGCTTCAATCATTAAATCGCACGCTTCGGCCGTAATGGCCATCGGTTTTTCACATAAAACATGGACTCCCGCTTCTAATGCCGCGATAGAGATTTCTGCATGAAATTTATTCGGTGTGCAAATTGTCACCGCATCAACGGCGGCAAAAAGTTCTTCATAATTGGAAAACACGTAAGGGATATTAAATTTTTTCGCTACTTCTTTTGCTTTTGTAATTTTAAGATCTTGTATTGCGGTAATTTCTACTTTGTCTGATAATGCCTGGTAGGCTGGGATATGGCGATCTTGCGCTATCCCACCTACTCCGATGATTCCCATTTTCAATTTCCGCATCAATTTCACTTCTCCAAGCTGATAATTCGTTTCGTTTCCACTGATTCCAAAGCACCTAGAATCACTTGCAATGATTTCTTGCCTTCCTCGCCATCAATCAATGGATTTGTATCATGAAGAATGGATTCGACGAAATGATCGATTGTATATGAGGTTGTTTGACCACCATCTTCATTCGATTGAATGCCATCCAACTCATACTTCACTACCTCCCCATTATTGTATTGCACAATAAGGGAGTATTCGGGGTCATCCTCAAGCCTTAACGTTGCATTTTCCCCATAAAGAATCGTTGAATTATCTTCTTTTGCGGTATATGCCCAGCTTGCTGCCAGTGTTCCTACGATGCCGCTTGTTGTTTTTAAAATTAACGTTGCATTATCATCGACATCGATATTTTCTTTCGCATTCATTTCGACAAAAGCTCCTACCTCTACGAATTCCTCACCTAACAGATAACGCAGTAAATCCGCTTTATGTACACCAAGGTCACCCATTGCTCCGATAAAGGCCTGCTCTTTTTTGAAGAACCAACTGTCCGCTCCGTCTGCACTCCAGCCTTCTGGACCACCATGTCCAAAACTCGTACGGAAACTATAAATTTTTCCAACTTCACCTTGTTCGATTAATTTCCTTGCTTTTTGATGAGAAGAAACGAAGCGCTGATTATGGCCGATCATGAGTTTCTTATTATTTCTCTTAGCTGCTTCAATCATCTGTTCAGCTTCTTCACGGGAAGTTGCCATCGGTTTTTCACATAAGACATGAGCGCCTGCATTTAGGGCAGCGATACTTACTGTTGCATGTAAATAGTTAGGGAGACAGACGCTCACTGCATCGATATTTTCTGATTCCAGCAATGCTTCATAACTTGTATATGCTTTAGCATGATATTTTTCAGCAGTTTCTTTTACTCTTGCTTCATTAATGTCACACACTGCGACAATCTCCACATGTGGGTTATTGTTGTATTCGATTAAGTGGCGGTGTTTTGCAATACTTCCACAGCCAATGACAGCAACACGAATTTTTGTCATAGGACGATTCCTCCTTCGTTTATTTCTCGGCTATTTCTCTGGTGAATCCGCTTTTCCATGCGCAGGGGTTTAGTCAATCTTCCATATTCACTCAGACTTATATTCACTTACGGATTCACGGTAAATTACGTTGTGCGGAATGATGATCCGTTTTGCCGGTTCCTTTTTATTAACTGTCTTTTCTATTAACGCTTTAGCTGATTGTGCGCCTAATTCATAGATTTGTATATCAATTGTTGTTAACGCAGGACGCGTAATTTCTGATAAATATACATTATTGAAGCTTACTAACGAAATATCCTTTGGAACATGCAATCCTGAATCTTCAAGCATGCTTAAAACACCTAAGCTAATTAAATCATCACTAATTACAATCGCTGTCGGAGGGGTCTCGAGCGCTAATAAACTCTCTACAGCTTCCCGCCCTCCTGATTTCAGAAATTCGGTATGAATCTGATACGCTTCTTTATTTTCTAGCCCAGCTTCATCCAGTGCTGCTTTATAGCCTTCCTCACGGTCAACTGTTACGAATAAATCCCTCGCCCCACCAATAAATGCGATTTTTTCATGCCCTTGTTCAATAAGATGTTCGGTAATTTCTTTTCCTGCTGAAAAGTTATCATTATCGACATGGGTTGTTTCGCTGATGTTCTCATAGGGTTTTCCAACGATGACAAATGGAAATTCTCTTTCCCTCAGGAACTGCGTAACAGGATCATTCATTCGGGAATAAAGTAAGATCATGCCGTCAACATAACTGCCATAAACCATACGTTCAACTTCCGCAAGTATTTCTTCCTCTGTTTGTCCGCTGGAAAGCATCATCGTATATTGTTCCTTATGTGTAACAGATCCAATTCCCCGCAATACTTCTGGGAAAAATGGGTTTTGCAATGCTTTGTCAGCAGATGACGGCAAGATAACACCGATTGCCTTTGTTGATTTGGCAACTAAGTTTCGTGCATGGATATTCGGATGATAACCTAGCTTTTTCATTGCTTTTCGTACTTTTTTCTTTGTATCTGGACTAATTCTCGGATTATCGGCAATTACCCTAGAAACAGTAGAGGGTGATACACCTGTTGCCTTTGCTATGTCTTTTATTGTTACCATTTTCCATTTCACCTCACTTCTTTAATAGCCTGACTTCCCATACTGGGTCTCTATTTTCTGTTGTTGTTTCCTTTCAACGTACTCATCACTGAAGTGAGTATAATAAAACACAGCGAGCAGGATAAAGATTAGAGCCGTTGACTGTGTCATCATAATGACAGCAACATCGAATCCTAACAATCCCGTAATCATTGCGATTAAAGTTGCTAATCCAAGTGTGTTTACAATTAGATTGACCGATTCTTTATATGTCCTTATTGATGAGGATTGACCTCTCTTCGTCAAATAGATGAAGAATGAAGCACCGATTACAAAAAAGAGCAGGCTTGCAAATGCGATATTAAAAACAGCAAAGATTAAGCCACCTACAACGATTGCTTTATTCTGGGTAAACCATTGATTTGAAATCGCTGCTTGCAGTTCTTTTTCATTGGTTACACCTGACAAATCGAAACCCCGAGTATATTTAATGTTTGATATTGGCTGTCCCGCTTCCTTAATTGTTATGCCTTCCTTTTGGAAGAGGACTGCATTTTCCATCTCCAGCGCTTGCTCTCTTTTTTCCTCTGATAAATTCCCGCCAATCACGCCAGTTTCTTTCTCTTGAAAAAAGATAGGAGCATGCTCCATTTCTCCTTGAGAGAAAGTTGCATCTTCTAACGAGGTCACGGTCGCGTCATCAATAAGTGCAAACGCATTCGGATACGTTTCATCAATTTCGTAAGTATCCATTTTCGCAAACTCCAGCGACACTGGGATCAAAATCAAACCATTTAAAAAGAAAAATACAAGAATGATTTGCAACCAGTTTAATTGATGTCTCCCCGTAAACATGTCGGTAGGCCTGAATATACTTTTAAAGTAATTTAATGGGAATATATCTGTTTTCATCTATACTCACTTCATTTCTATGATTTAAATCGATTATCCTTTAGTTCCGCCTGCAGTTAAACCGGAAACAAAATTCTTTTGCAACATAAAGAATAAGATACTAATCGGTATCGCAATTAAGATTGCCCCTGCAGAGAAGAGTGCTACTTTCTGTTCTTGCGGATTACTAATAAATGTATGTAATCCAATTGCTACAGTGTAATTTTCAGGTGACCGCAATAGGAATTTAGCTAACATGTATTCGCCAAACGGTGTCATAAACGCCCATAATGCTTGAACAGCAATCATCGGTTTTGCCATTGGCAGCACGATTTGTGCGAATATCCTGAAGTGACCAGCACCATCCAGTTTTGCCGATTCATCCAAATCGTATGGTATCGTATCAAAATACCCTTTCATTAGCCAAGTATTCATTGGAATACCTCCCCCAATGTAAAGGAACATCAAGAACCAACTTTGGTCGAGTGCACCTAACAGCAATGCCATAACGTAGAAGGCAACTAGAGTAGCAGTCGTTGGTATCATTTGGACGAGTAAGAAAAACATCAAGCTTTTCTTACGGCCAATAAAACGATAACGGCTAAATGTATAACCAGCCAATGTAATAAGTACCACCTGGATAATCATCGTGACAAATGCAATGACCAGCGTATTAATATACCATTCGCCATAGAGTGTTTCTGTAAATAATCTCCTGAAGTTATCCAATGTCCATGTCGCATCGAAGTTAAGATCAAAGACCGAGATGTTACCGGCTTTAAATGCGGAGCTTGCTGTTATCAACAAAGGATACAATATAATCACGGTTACCAGTAGTAAAAATGCATACGTGAAAAACTTTGTAAAGAATCGGGAAGATTTTTGTGATCGGAATAAATTACTCATCGTTAATCCTCCATTTCAAATGCTTTTGTCTTTTTAAATACAATCAACGCAATAGCAATGACAAATATCGAAATAAATAATGTTACCGCTGCTGCAATTGAATATTGTGGTGATGTTCCAGTTGTAAGCTTAAATATCCATGATATCAAGATATCCGTTGAACCCGCACCTGCTCCGATACTTCCTGGTCCCCCTTCATTAAAGAGGTAAATCATGTTGAAGTTGTTCAGATTAAAGGTATATTGCGTAATAAACACTGGCGCTGCAATCATTAATATCGTAGGAAGGGTTATATGTCGAAAGCGCTGGATTGGACCAGCCCCATCAATTTTTGCTGATTCATATTGTTCTTCTGGAATAGATTGCAAGATTCCCGACACCAGCACATAAATATAAGGGAATCCTAACCAACCTTGAACTAATATAATTGCTATCTTAGTGAAGAATGGGTCCGTCTTCCATGGTAAAGCTCCCAAATCTATAAAAGGAACAAGCGAATTGATAAACGGAATGACCTGTGAATTAATTGCTCCCAAGCTATCATTAAACATATTTGAGAAGCTCATAATGGTAATGAATGCAGGTACAGCCCACGGGAGTAAGAAAATAATTCCAAATAACCGTTTAAATTTAATAAACTTCTGGTTTAACACAACTGCCGTGAATATACCGACGGCTATTTGTAATGTAGTGGCACTTAGTGTCCAAATTATCGTCCAACCAAGTACAGCTATAAATGTATCACGATACGAGCTGAGGAAGAACATATTAATAAAGTTATCAAACCCAACCCAATCAATTAAGCTAGCTGGGGGTATATGATAAAAGTCATAGTTTGTAAATGAGATAAAGATCGTAACTAAAACCGGGAAGATAATTGCAAAAATCATAACGAGGTAAGCGGGTATCGTGAATAGATAAGGAAAACCATTATGATACACATTCTTCAAAATATCTTTCGCCGTTTTATTTATTTTCTTTCCCTCAACGATTTGTATTGCAACTTTTCTCGCATCATAAATATTAATAGCATAAAACAATAAAAATATAACTGTCAAAAGTAGTTGCAAGGATCCTTCTATGAGTAAGAATAAAGAATGATCCTCACCTGGTGTTAACCCTAACGTAACCATACCAGTAAACGCAGCAAAACCAAACACAATCATCTCATAAATAAACAAAGCAAATACGGCTAGAAAGGCAATGCCCTTAAATGTTTGTTTGTTATAAAACTGACCTATTCCTGGAATGACCGAGAGCCATGTCGCTGTTCTTACCCTCTTCTTCGCGTCCTCTGTACGTTCCACAACAGTGTCACTCCCTTTTCCAAAAATGCCCGGCAGAGCCTAATTGGGCCCTGCCGTTACATTGTTTTTCTTATTAATATTTTTGTTCGATATTTTCTTGAATGACTTTTACTGCATCATTCGCTGACTCTTCCGGCGTTTTATTTCCAGAAGCAGCATCGAACATTAATGTTTCTGCACCTGTCCAAACTTCAGCCATTTCAGGAATATTCGGCATTGGAACAGAAGTGTTATATTGTTCAATAACCGCGCTTGTTAACTCGTTATCTCCTTGGCTGACTTCTTCTTTTGTGAAATTGTTAGCAGGGATTTCTGCTCGCATATCATATAGTATTTGTTGATTTTCTTCGTTTGTTACATAAGTCAACCATTCTTCCGCCAACTCTTTATCTTCTGCATAGTCACTGATAACCCATGCTTTTCCGCCAGCAAATGGCTGGTAAGCTTCACCATTTGGAAGAGTTGGTATAGCGGATACGCCGTAATTGACACCCGCTTCATTATAAGTCGCAGCTTGCCAAGGTCCGCCGATAATAGCTGCAGTGTTTCCACCTGTGAACTGGGCATCAATGAAATCTCCTGCAGATGTTGCATCCATCATTCCTTGTGGCCATACATCCTGGAACCATTCTGTCGCATACGCAATTCCTTCAATTGCACCTGGATCATTCAAGCCAATGTCTGTCGGGTCTGTTCCGTCTTCTCCAAACACATAACCACCGTGTCCTGCAAGGAGTCCATATGTACTATAGAAGTCCAACCAATTTGCTAAGAATACAGTACTCTTACCACTTTCAGAAGCAAATGCAAAACGCTCATCATCTATTAGAGCTTCCAATTCCTCGAAAGTTTCCGGTGCCGTGTCTAGTAAATCTTTATTATAATAAAGGACTAATGCTTCAATAACGAATGGAGCGCCGTAAATTTTCTCTTCAAATGTCACTTGCATTTCGTCTGTTTCATCATATCTTCCATCTTCAGGGAACGTATATTCCGCTAAATGTCCTTGTTGGCCTAAGTTTCCAACACGGTCATAAGGAGCAATCATAACGTCTGGTGCAAGTCCAGCTGGACCATCTAATGGCAACGCCTCCAACGTGTCGAACATGTCTTTTTCTGAAACCTTAATGGTGACACCATGTTCTTCTTCAAATGCAGGAGCTATTTCCTCTATAAAGCTGACATAATCATCCTCCACCCCAACTTCTAATGTTGCGGATCCCGTACTTTCTCCTCCATCCGTTGAATTGGATGAATCAGATTTGTCTTTTTCGCCACTACTACAAGCTGCTAGAAACAGAACTGTAACCATAATCATACTTAATGTGAACTTTTTCCAATTCATTGTATTCATTTTACATCTCCTCTTTCTCGTTTTTTGTCGATTAATTCAATCTTTTACCCCCGAACAACTACTAAAACGCTTTCTTAAATTGCCTAAAAAAAATGACTTTGTTTTAAGTATGATATCTCCTTTCGAAATGGTAGTTTTACTAGCTTGCGAAATCGTTTGCACAACCTCTATTACTATAATATACTAAACTTGTGATTTGCGCAAACGATTTCACTAAGAATTTTTATCGTTTACTAAAAAATAAAAATGCTGCTATACCAATTAAGATATAGCAGCTATTATTTTATTACCTTAATCTACGTTTTCTCTGCACGATATATGTGATTAATCCTGCAAGCAGTAAAACGAGACCAGCAAGCATCCAATTATAGTTAGTTGTTGCTGTTTTAGGTAATTTTCCACCTTCTTTTTTACCTTCTGTTAATTGATTATCTTTTCCGTTGTTAAACTTCCCTTTATCTCGACCTTTATCTTTTTCTTTACCAGCCCCTGGTTTTTCATTACCTTCGTCATCACCAGGTTCTTTCGGGTCTGGTGGTGACTTATCATTTCCTGGATCACTCGGGTCCTCGGGATCTACCGGTGGGTCCTTATCTCCCGGGTCACTTGGGTCCTCAGGATCTATCGGTGGGTCCTTATCTCCCGGGTCACTCGGGTCCTCAGGGTCTATCGGTGGGTCCACGTCTCCCGGGTCACTCGGGTCCTCAGGATCTACTGGTGGCTCCTTATCACCTGGGTCACCCGGGTCCTCGGGATCTACTGGTGGGTCCTCCGGGTCTACCGGTGCTTTATCCTCTAGCTTCACAACAACTGTCGTCAACGCATCGATCTTCAATTGATCTTCAGTAAGCTCAAATCCACTCGGATCAGTGACTTCACTCACACCAGCCTCATCATTATCAACGATAACGACACCATCGCTTAGATCAAGATCACCTAATGACAATGCACGTTCCTCGCTATCTGCGTTAAGGAATACATAATACTCCTCGTTCTGATCCGATGAAATCGCATGGTAAGCAATTACTAAATCATCTATTGCAATTTCTGGGAAATCTAACAATGTCACATTACGATCCACTTCATCCTTTGTTCCTAAATGAAATGCATCAGTTGAACGACGTAATTCAATTAATCCTGTCGTGTACTCCCTTGTTAAATTCTGAATTGGATAGCGTTCTTCATTTGTTGCTTTTTCCCAATCAATCTTGTTGATTGCATCAGAAGAATCATAGGAATCATGGATGAAATATGGATATACAAATGGGTTGCCATCTTCATCCGTCATATAGGTTGATTTATACAGTGCCTCCGTCGTTTCTGCTCTAAACTGTTTTGTCCGGCCAAATTCTTGACCCGCATGAATGAACGCTGAACCTTGTGCGGTCAATACCATTGCATTTCCAAGTCGAATCCGCTTATGAATCTCTTCTTCATGGTATTCAGGGTCTTTTTTAATCGATTGAGCGATCACATCATGTAATGTCAGATTATCATGTGCCGCAATGTATGTTAGCACGTCACCCGGATCATCAGCCACAAAATTATGGGGGTTGGCTGTTAGATTATCAAAGATTTGCTGAATATTTCTAGCTCCACCTGTTAAGAAGCGCGGCTCCCCTTCACTGCCGAAACCAGATTTCAGCTCATTGCGGAATTCATCAGAGAATGAAGCGACACTGTCTGTATATTGCATCCAATCCTGATCTGCCGGCATGACCGGTTCACCTTCATCTCCAACATAAGTTCTCCAGCCCTCACCAACCATGATGATATTTGGGTTGAGTTCCTTTGCAGCATCATAAGCAGTTTGAATCGTTTCCGCATCATGGTCGCCCATCATATCAAAGCGGAATCCATCAACCTTAAATTCCTCCACCCAATACGTAATCGAATCAACCAACACTTTCCGGGACATTTTATGTGTCGTACCAAGACGACCGCCACCAAAGCTCTCTCTTGGTGAGCCATCTGCATTCATAAAGTGGTAGTAATTCGGTACCAAGTCTTCAAAAATCTCTGTACGCGCTGTATGGTTGTATACTACATCGAGGACTACTCCCATACCACGGCTATGAATTTCATCGATGAGACGTTTGAACTCGGCAATTCGTAACTCTGGGTCATCTGGATTTTCCGAATACATGCCAGATAATGAGAAATAACTGTGCGGGTCATATCCCCAGTTGTAATTATTATCCGATGATGACCACTCCATAAGGCGCTCATCACTCGCCCACTCATCACCAAAGAAATAGCTCATGACCGGTAATAGTTGAATATGTGTAACACCCAAGTCCTCTATATAATCCAATTTCTCAGCAAAAGCACGGAATGTACCAAATTGTGAATCCAATTCATCGGAAATATTAGGATCTGATGTAAAATCACGCACATGCACTTCATAAATAATTGCATCTTCACGTTTTTCAAATCCATCAATCGTAGCATAATCCAGGTCTGGACCGATGGAAGACGGATCAACAATTGCAGCTTTTCCAATCGGATATTCTCCGCCGGCTTCAGGGTTTGCCCATGTGGCCATCGATTTTGCATATGGATCAAGTGCTAATTTTTCTTCTCCATCATGGGTAATCTTGTAATGATAATAATACCCGTTTAAACTGTTTAAGCCAGTATTTTCGTCATCTAGCGTTACTTCCCAAACACCCTGTTCTCCTAAAGTCATAGGAATTTCTTCACGAACAACATTGAACTGATCATCTTTATCATAAAGCACAACAGAAACATTTTCGGCTTTCGGTGACCATAATTTTAATGTCGCAGATCCATCATCATGCAGCCGTGCACCGAGTTCACCATCATAAGCATACATTTCATCAATCATTTTCCAGCCACCAGAGACAGAAATTGTTTTCTCTCCATAGGTAACCGAAAATGGCGCCTGCTCCAAATCAAATGTACTGTACAATTCTACAATCGCATCATCCATTATTTTTACGCGTTCAATAACAACGTCATTACCAGCTTTATCCACTACCGTAATGCCTTCCAGAAGATCATTTTCTGTTAAATCCTCTGTTTTTGTAAATCGGAGCTGCATTTTCTCATCCGACAGTAAATCTCCTGACAGAAGCATAACAGGAATGGACCCATAAGGATTTGTATATATTTGGTCATCCCCATCCTTTATGAAAATTTGATTGTGATCAAGCATATTAAATCTATACTCGCCAGTTTGTTCTTCTGTATCTTTATTGATAAAAAGGAATTCGATCTCGTCGGCATTTTCCGCTAACACAAGGTCATAATATGCACCGTATTTCCCAATACCATTCGCGTCTTCCGCCCCATTCGGCCAATTATCAGAAGGTGCTGCAACATCGCCCCAGGACCATAATGACCAGCCATCATAGGTTTGATCGGCACGCTCATAATGGACACGAATCGTATTGTCTGGTAAATCAATTGGTTCTACTAGAAACACCTCATCCGAACCTTGTTTAATCCATACTTCATTAATTTCTGGTGAGAATAACTCGACAAACTTGTCGTCACCCTCTTTATCACCTGTTGCGGTATCCAATATTAAAAATCCTATCTTTTGCGCATCACTTTGCAGCGGTATGTCAAGGTATGCTCCATACTCTGTCACTTGATTCTCCACAAATGGTGTTGCTCCTGTCGGCCAGTTTTCTGATGGGGATTTTACATCCTCCCACAGCCATAATCCGAAATCGGTATAATTATTGTCGTTACGTTGATAGTGGACACGCAATGTGTCTTCAGGAATCTCCGGCAACGTATTTTCATCCTCAGCATCATCACTGTCTGATACTAAAATGAACGTACCACCATCCGTTCGTGCCGGTAATGTCACCGTAACAGTGCGATCATCGCCAATTGCAACAGACTTTTCATTATAGAGATCTTCCGCAGTCGCATTTTTACCATACGGAGTTGAAATGTTTACATCTATCGCATCATCTGTCGTATTAATCCCGACAATGACTGACTCTCCTTCATAACTGCGTTCAAAAATCATATACCCGGATTCATTGTCTCCAGCTAATAATTCATAGGTTCCTTTAGAGAAGGTCTTCGAATAATCATTGCGAATATTTAATAGCCTCTTGTAATGTTCATGAACATCGTTATCTTCCACTTGCTCCCAAGGGAATACATATCGGTTGTCATATTCCGGCCAATTTGCCTTTCCGGAAAGCCCTAACTCTTCACCATAATAAATGACTGGCTGACCTTTTGAAGTAATTTGTAGTGTAGAGGCAACCTTTATCTTACTCGTATCCTCAGCACCAATATAATGTAAAAATCCATCCTCATCATGACTGCCTAAGAATTGGCCCATTGTTGCCTTATTATCCAATAAGTCATTTCTAGCTTGGATTTTCCCATCAACTGCACGTATATTTCCATTTACTAAGTCTCTTGCAATGTTTTTGAACTCAAAATCCAAAAGTGAATCCATCGTTCCTGTATTTAAGTAACGATCGGCATAGTCATTTGTTATTGTTGCCCCAAATGCTTCGCCAATCATTTTGAATTCTGGCATTACTTTCGTCAATTCATTTTTAAAATGCATCAATGTTGTATCTTCCACATGTTTAACAGTATCCACCCGGAAGTAATCAATCGTATTCCCTTTTTCCGTTTTCGCTTTTTCCAACCAGCCTACTTGCCAGTCGACAATTTGCTCACGTACTTCCCGATTCTCTGTAATAAAATCCGGAAGTCCGGAAAGTTCACCAGTTATTTCATCACCTGGATTTCCACCATCTTGTCGAAGCATATCCCGAAATTTCATGCGATCTTTATCTGTCGGATAGCCTTCCGGTTGATCTTCCAAATTCCCATCATCCATTTTCAGGCCGTAACCAGTATGGTTTAATACAACGTCCACCATAATTTTTATACCACGTTCACTTGCAGCATCAATCAATTCATGGAACTCTTCTAACGTTCCAAGATGCGGATTTAGTTTCTCAAAATCTTTTGCCCAGTATCCATGATAACCATAGTATGGTATACCACCGGCATTGGCATCATTATAGGCAGCATCATGATACACATTTTCAACAATCGGTGTAATCCAAATCGTATTGATTCCAAGGTCATCCAGATAATCGAGGTTTTCAGTAACCCCTTTAAAATCCCCACCTTGGTAAGAACCCGGACTTGTCGGATCATAGCCGATGTTGTTATTATTTTCTTCATTTCCATCAGCAAATCGGTCTGTCAGCATAAAGTAGATTCTTGCCTCATCCCAGTCGAAGTCCTCTTCTCCGTTGACAGCCCGCGGTTTGATATCTACTTGAGCTTCTGCCTCATGTGTGCCGCCATATACATCAATAACTGTAACAGGCAAAACCTTTGTACCAGCCCCAATACGATCAGCAACTGAGATTGTTATTTCTTTTAAATCAGGGTCAATAGCAGTTTTACCAGCCCCACCAACTGAAGTTAAATCTACATACATCTCACGAATCGATTCCTTGTCAACTTCTTGTCCTAGGTCATCCTCCATATGTAATGTCAACACTGCATGTTGATTATAATCGATCTCTTGAGGTGCCACTTCCGTCGTAATTGTTAAATCTTCTGAAGAAATATTAATGATTGATTTACCTTCTCCATTGGTATGGTATGGATCAGCGATTTCTGTCGTCTCTCCATCAATCGTAACAAGATACGTATACTCATATTCCCCTTCCGGCAAGTCTTCCACCGTGCCAGTAAAGCGTTCGTTTTCAGCTTCAAAATTCATATCGTAAACTTGTCCATCCAGCTTCACTTGAACCGATTCAATCGTATCCATTGCGTCTCCGCGATACAAATCAGCATCACGATAGAAAAATTCCACGTTTCCCGCATCAACTTTGGGGGGGTGCATAAATGGAACGGTTCGGAATTCAACTTCCCCTTCTTTCACAAACACTTTTGTCAGGTCTTCTGTCGGACTGATGTTAATCGTGCGGTCTTCGTCTACATCAACCTCATCCCAATCCGCGCCTTTTCTTAATTTAAAGCCTATACTGCTCGTTGCTGAACCAACTTCAATATGCGCTGTCGCAACCTCTCCTACTTCGTCGAAATCAATCTGATCATCTTTGGCACCTGTGTTCCATACCCAAATATTCCAATCCTCGTAATCTTGATTTTCCCTTTCATAAACAAATTTAACTGTCGGCAAATTGGAATCATCCGTAATTTCATTCAGCCCTTCCTCATCAACCACTGGACTCTGATGAGGATTTTCTGAGCTTGCAGCTGAAACTGGTTGGATACCAAAGAATAGACTTAAAAACATAAGAGCTGTTAGAAAAATAGATATACTTCTTTGGTGGTGCTTCATCTTCATTGTTTCTCCTCTCCTAATTGCGTGACGTTTGCCTAAATGTTCCTGTAAAATAAATGAACCTTCACCTTTTCGTCATTAAATCTCTCCTTTTCCAAATATTATTTGTGAAAACGTTTGCCCAATTTCTCTATTGATTATATATTCTATCTCAAAATCATGCAAACGTTTTCAGTAAATTTTTTAAGAGGTTTAACCTTTAGTTCCCCCTGCTGCCAGTCCTGATATCAGATATCGCTGCAAGAATAAATATACTGCTGCAATAGGTACTGCCACTAAGACAGATCCTGCGGCAAACCTAGTAAAGTTATTTGAAAATTGATCATTAATAAAGTTGTATAGACCAACCGCTAATGTATAATTTTCCTCACTTGAAAGTACAATTGAGGGTAGCAAAAAATCAAATAAAGGAGTCATAAAGTTGAATAAAGCTACTACTGCAAGAATGGGTTTTGCAAGTGGTAGCATTACACTCCAAAACACCCTTAGATGTCCTGCTCCGTCTATTCTTGCTGCCTCATCTAATTCGCGAGGTATTGTATCAAAGTATCCTTTAACAAGCCATGCATTAAACGGAATTTGACCACCAAGATATATTAAAATCAAACCAGACAGGGTGTCTAATAAACCTAGCATATTCAAAAAGATATACAAAGCAACCATCGCCATCATAACTGGAAACATTTGCAAGAGTAAGAAGATATATAAACCATTTTTCCTTCCAACAAATTTATATCGAGAAAATGCATAAGCAACTAATGAAGTTAGAACTACACTTCCTATTGCATTTGCAATAGAAACAATTAATGAATTTTTATACCACAGTAAATAATCACTGTCTGGACTAAATAGCCATTTATAATGATCTAATGAGAAATTTTCTAGTATTAAACTGGATGAATATAGACTAGTACTTTGGTTGAAAGACATACCAACTGTCCATACTAAAGGATAAAATATAATAATTGCTACAACTGCAATTATTATATAAATGAAGGCTAACTCCATTCTGGACTTTTGCTTTCTATTCATTAGATTTCACCCTCTTCTTTAAATGATCTTGTCTTTCTGAATTGATAAAATGCAAATCCTGAAACAATTAACCCCATTATAATTGAGATTACTGCAGCCATAGAGTAATTATTTGTATCAAAAGTTAGCTTATATACCCAGGAAATTAATATATCCGTTCCACCAGCATTTTGCCCTCGAATAGGTGGGCCACCTTCATTAAATAAATAAATGACATTGAAATTATTAAAGTTTGAAGCATATTGCATAATTAATAATGGTGCAGTAGCAAACATCACGTGGGGAAATGTTATGTTTCTAAACTTTTGAAAACGCGAGGCACCATCCATGTCAGCTGCTTCATACCAATCTGTGGAAATACTCTGTAATATCCCAGTAATTAAAGCAAAAATAAACGGAAATCCAAGCCACGTTTGAATCATAACAATGGCAATTCTAGTATATAAAGGATCGCTCAACCAAGATACACCATTTCCACCTAATAACGGAATAATAATATCCCTGTTTATAGCTCCAAAATCATCATTAAACATTGCTGAGAACACCAGTATAGTTACAAACGCTGGTACTGCCCAAGGTAGAATTAAAATGGTACGAATCAATTTTTTAAATTTAACTCGTGGATCATTTACAAGAACAGCCAAAAAGAAACCAAGTGCAATTTGTAATGTAGTTGCAACAACTGTCCATACAATAGTCCACGAAAACACACTTATAAATGTATCTTGCCAGATTGGTACTGTAACCAAGTTTTTAAAATTTTCAAACCCTACCCAATCAACTAGATTACGAGGTGGTGAATTATATAAATCATAATTCGTAAAAGCCAAAAGCACAGAGAATAATAAAGGGAAGATAACAACAAAAATCATAAGTAGTAAACCGGGAAACGTCATTATATAAGGAAATGCATGGTCATAAAATTCTTTAAATGTTGCTCTCAACTTTAATGGCTTCCAACCATCTCGTAATTTTTCAGCTTGTTTTTTTGCATCGATAACATTAAATACATAAAGAGTGATCACAATAACTGTTACAATCAATGACAATACACCTAAAACTAACAATCTGATAGAATGGTCCGTACCGGGAATAGTTCCTAGTGTACGTAGACCCCATAAGCCATAGTTAATAGATTCTAAAAATGCAACAAGGAAAGCTAATTCCATGATAATAAAGATTGTTCCTTTTAGATATCGCCTATTGTATAATTGACCGAACCCTGCAAAAACAATCGATAATATCATTGCCACTTTCGGATTATGTTTCTTCCATTTGTCATTCTTCCTTACTTTATTTTGTTCTATATTTTCATCTGGATTTTTCTTTGCTGGAGTAGACAAAACGTTTTGCCTCCTTTTTTCTATTTAACATTAAAAGTAATAATGGGAAGAATAACCTTCCCATTATTATTTTGGTTTTATTGACCTCCACCACTAGCTTCTATATTTGTTTGAATTTGCTCAGCTGCCTCGTCAAGAACTGCTTTCGCTCCTTCACCCTCAGCAAGGAATTGTAAAGCATTGTTCATCGGTTCCCAAACTTGAGACATTTGAGGTGTACTTGGCATTGGTACGCCATATTCAATTTGTTCTGCAAACGCAGCATAAATTGGGTCATCAATACTTTCTAATGCTGCCGTATTTGGAGGGAGCTCTCCTGCCGCATCAAAGTAATATTCCAAATTCTCCTCATTTGTCATAAACAATGCTAAGTCTTTAGTCCAATCTTTATTTTCAGAGTAATAAGATACCATCCAAGCCTTTACTCCAACTAAAGTGGAACTTGGTTCACCATTAATTGCAGGAAATGGAGCAAATCCAAGACTATCACCAATTGCCTCTTTATAACCTGGTATACTCCACGGTCCGTTAATAACTGCGCCTACTTTTCCTTCTGAGAATAATCCATCAATTACATCAATTGTTGTTGCTGAAGGAATTAATCCTTTCCCAAAGAATGATTGGAAAAGCTCTCCACCTTCTATAGCGCCCTCATTATTTAAACCAATATCGGAAGTATCATACTCCCCTATATCTCCACCAAAAATATAACCACCATAATTTTTGAAGAACGGATAAGCAAAGTATAAATCATCTGGTTTCATTAAGAATCCATATTTGTCCTCTGCTGCATTCGTATTCTCTTCTAAGATCGTCTTCAAGTCTTCTATAGTTTCAGGAGCTTCTGGCACAATATCAGTATTGTAAAATAACCCATATGTTTCAAATACTGCCGGGATTCCATATATATCTGTTTCACCATCAAAGTTGTACGTTACAGCTTCCACCGCAGCATCAGCATAGGGACTTAGTTCATCATCTGTCAGATTAATCGGGTCTGCAAGACCTTGAGCCACAATATTCCCTATTTGGTCATGCGGTTGATAGAATAAATCAGGGCCATTTCCTTCTGGGCCAGCTAATGACAATTCTTGTAATTGATCCAGCATACTTTTCGCTTCCACATTAACTTTAATTCCTTCTTGCTCTTCATAATCGGCAGCTATTTTCCGAACAGCTTCTAGTTGTTCTTCTTGATCATTTGCCCAGACTGTTAACTCCTCTGGTTTTTCCGCCTGTTCGCCATTATCTTCACCTTCACTTCCACTGTTCATATCTTCCTCGCGGTCTGGTGCACAGGCTGCCAAAAAAACAAATAGAGACAATAACATAACCAACGATAATAACAAGTATCTTTTCTTCATCTCAATTCCTCTCCCCTTTTAAACTAATTGAGCTAGTAACTAAACATATGCCTAAATCAGATTAGTACAATAGTTTTGCGCAAACGTTTGCCCTAGCTTTGATATCATTCTATAACGAACTATTTAATTTGGCAAGCGTTTTCATAAACTTTTCAAAAATGATAAAAGTAATACTAAATACCCATTGATAAGTCCCTCTATTTATGATATTAATTGAGTAACATCTTTGAAAACACTTAAATATAAAATTTGAGGGCAATGATTTGTTATCACAGACAACCCCGGCTTTTAATTAAATAAAAGCCGGGGTTAATTATATTGCTAGGAAGGAGGGTGTAGTTAAAAAAACTCATACTATTAAGGAGTGATATGGTGAATAAAAGAAGGCTTTTAATGAAATCGATTGCATTAAGTTTATTTTTATTTTTCACTTTTTCTTTTTCAACGGCTGCGCAGTCTGATGTTTCAAACAAGGTTGATTATTCTAGAGATGTTATCTATCAAATAGTAACTGATAGATTTTACGACGGAGATTCAACAAATAATCCATCTGGCAATATTTATAGTTCAGACTGCAGTAATCTTCACAAATATTGTGGAGGAGACTGGCAAGGGATTATCGATAAAATAGACGATGGTTACCTAACTGGATTAGGAATAACTGCACTTTGGATCTCACAACCTGTTGAAAACGTTTATGCACTTCATCCCAGTGGGTATACATCTTATCATGGGTATTGGGCTAGAGATTATAAGAAAACTAATCCTTATTATGGAGATTTCAATGATTTTGACCGTTTAATCGAAACGGCACATGCAAATAACATAAAAGTCATTGTAGATTTCACGCCTAATCATTCTTCCCCTGCTTTAGAGACAGATCCTTCTTATGCAGAAAATGGTGCCATATACGACAACGGAACATTATTGGGAAGCTATTCAAATGATCCATTAAATATATTCCATCACAATGGCGGGACCGACTTTTCCTCCTATGAAGACAGTATCTATAGAAACTTATACGATTTGGCAGATTATAACTTGCATAATGATACAATGGATCAATATTTAAAAGAATCTATTAAGCTATGGTTAGATAAAGGCATAGATGGAATCAGAGTTGATGCTGTTAAACATATGCCAGAGGGTTGGCAAACTTCTTTAATGAGTGAGATATATGCTTATGAACCCGTTTTTACATTTGGTGAGTGGTTTTTAGGATCGGGTGAGATTGATCCACAAAATCATCATTTTGCAAATGAGAGCGGCATGAGTCTTCTGGATTTTCAATTCGGACAATCAATCCGTGATGTATTGAAAGACGGGAGTTCTGACTGGTACGATTTCCATGAAATGATTGACAGCTCTTCTGTAGATTATAATGAAGTTATCGATCAAGTAACTTTTATAGACAATCATGACATGAGCAGATTTTCAGAAGAAGAATCCTCGAATAGACATACAGATATCGCCCTTGCTGTATTACTTACCTCTCGAGGTGTTCCGACTATATATTATGGAACTGAACAGTATTTAACTGGAGATAGCGATCCTGATAACAGAAAACCGCTGACTAATTTTGATACATCAACAAATGCCTATCAAATTACTAGTCAACTTACATCGCTGAGACAATCCAACCCTGCACTTGGATACGGAGATACCAATGAACGTTGGATAAACTCTGATGTTTATATTTATGAAAGAAAATTTGGAAATAATGTTGTTGTTACCGCTGTAAATCGTGGACATGAAAGTTATAATATTACCAATTTGAATACCTCTTTACCAGAGGGAGGGTATAATGATGAACTGAACACTCTATTAGACGGTAATAATATAACTGTAAGTTCAAATGGTTCAGTAGACTCGTTTAATCTCAGCCCAAGAGCCGTATCCGTTTGGCAGTACACTGAATCTTCTACTACACCACTTATAGGACATGTCGGTCCGATGGTAGGTAAAGCTGGAAATACGGTTACGATAAATGGGGAGGGATTTGGTACTGAAGAGGGAACAGTTCAATTAGGTTCATCTACTGTAGAGATTCAATCTTGGTCTGACACAGAGATAGAAATTCTTCTTCCAAACATCAATCCTGGTAAACATGATATAACCGTTTACACAGCAAATAATAATAGTAGTAATTCATATAATGATTTCGAATTACTAACTGGTAAACAAATAACGATGCGTTTTGTGGTAAATAACGCATTTACTACTCTTGGTTCGAACGTTTATATTGTTGGTAATGTAAGCGAACTAGGAAATTGGAATCCTGATGAAGCAATAGGGCCAATGTTTAATCAAGTTATATATGAGTATCCTAGTTGGTATTATGATATAAGTGTTCCTGCCAATGAAAGCATAGAGTATAAATTCATTAAAAAAGACGCTGTAGGAAACGTGGAGTGGGAGTCCGGTATTAACCATTCTGTTACAACTCCTCAAGATGGGACTGATACAGTAATTGTAGACTGGCAACAATAAATTTTATTGACAACCTAATCCGCTTACATTACATTAAATGGAGAACAACTTAAGGGCAATGCTTTGTACAAATGACAACAACCCCGATTTCCAACACTACGGAAATCGGGGTTTCTATTTTAGAAAGGAGAAAATTAAATGCTAAAAGAAGCAATCTACCACCGCCCAAAGAATAACTTCGCATACGCTTATGACAAAGAAACATTACATATCGTACTGCAAACGAAAAAGAATGATATGGAGTCTGTTGCACTTCTGTTTGGAGACCCGTATGACTGGAAAGATGAGGTATGGCAAACGCAAACGGTTGAAATGATCAAGTCAGGATCGACCGCTTTACATGATTATTGGTTTATCGCCGTAAAACCTGAGTTCTACCGGATGCGCTATGGATTTCGCTGTACGGATTCTAGTGAAACATGCTATTACATGGAGAGTGGTATTTATTCTGATCCTCCAGCAGATATTTCCAATTACTTCTGCTTCCCATACTTGAATCAAATCGATGTCTTCCAAGCACCAGACTGGGTTAAGGACACTGTTTGGTATCAAATTTTTCCAGAACGGTTTGGAAACGGTGACCCATCATTAAATCCAGAGGGAACTTTACCATGGGGATCGGCTGCACCGACTGCTACAAACTTCTTTGGCGGTGATTTCCAAGGTGTAATCGATTCCCTGGATTATCTAGTTGATTTAGGAATTAATGGCATCTATTTCACACCAATTTTTAAAGCATATTCCAATCATAAATATGACACGATTGATTACATGGAAATTGATCCGCAATTTGGAGATAAGGAAACTTTCCGCCGCCTTGTGCGTGAATGTCACCAGCGGGGAATTCGTGTCATGCTTGACGCGGTATTTAATCATAGCGGCTATTATTTCCCTCCATTTCAAGATGTACTGGATAAACAAGAGAAATCAGCTTACACGGAGTGGTTCCATCTTCGAGAATTCCCTGTAAAACCAGAGCCAGTACCAAACTATCATGCGTTTGGCTTTGTTGGATCCATGCCGAAGCTCAATACGGAAAATTCGGAAGTGAAAGCCTATTTATTGAAAGTTGCCCGCTACTGGATTGAAGAATTTGATATTGACGGGTGGCGTTTAGATGTCGCGAATGAGGTGGATCACCAGTTTTGGAGAGATTTTCGAAAAGAAGTGAAAGCAGTGAAACCGGATGCTTATATATTAGGAGAAATTTGGCATGATTCAATGCCTTGGCTTGGCGGCGACCAATTCGATGCTGTCATGAATTATCCGTTTACAAATAGTGCAATCGATTTTCTTGCAAAAAATGAGCGATCTCCTGAAGACTTCGCGAATTCCATTACCAACGTATTGCATATGTATCCGGCGAATGTGAATGAAGTTGCCTTTAATTTGCTTGATAGCCACGACACACCGCGGATTTTGACATTAGCAGATGGCGAGTTGGATCGTGTGAAACTTCTATATCTCTTTCAGCTCTCTTTCATTGGTACACCTTGTATCTATTATGGGGATGAAATTGGGATGGAAGGCGGTCAAGATCCGGGTTGTCGCGCATGTATGATATGGGACGAAACGAAGCAAGATAAAGAGTTGTTTACGTATGTTAAAAATCTGATTACAATGCGAAAAACAATTCCTGCTTTTGGAAATGATGGTACATTCCAAATCGTTATGTACGATAATGAAGCAAATACATTAGTCTATCAAAAGCAAGCGGGTAACCGGCGTATCCTTTTTGTTGTAAATAATAGTACGGAGGAGCAGACATTAGCTTTACCAGATTTTCCTGAAAAATATTGTAGTGAACTAGTTGTTGGAACTAGCATCAATTCAGCCTATTCCCAAGAGCTTATTCAACTGACAGCGTTAGATAAGATAAAAGTCTCTCCATTGGGTTTTCGCATTTTTGAGTATAAGAATTAATAGATAATTTAAAGCTAGAAAATTACGACCCTAGATGATTAAATTACCTAAGGACAGTTCTTGTTAAAATAAACCACAAGAACTGTCCTGACATCAAATTTTATCCGTCCACTTATCCTATCTGTTACTTTTTTCTATAGTAAAAACCACAGAGAGGATAACACCTCTGTGGTTTTCTCAATCGTTATAAATGATTAGTGCGTCGCTCCACCAACCATTTTCACATCTTCTTTACCATCAAATTCAACAATTGCTTCGATTGCAGCTGTGATCCCTTTTACTAAATCATCAAGGCTCATCGATGCTGTCTCCGGGCGATCAATCACTTGATCCGTTAAGAACGGGATATGCATGAAACCAGCCTTCGCATTTGGAAATTCTGTATGCGTCAAATAAAGTGTTTGATACATGATATGGTTACAAACGAAAGTACCTGCCGTATTGGAAATAGATGCTGGAACACCTGCATTCTTCATCGCATCCACCATCGCTTTTATCGGCAATTGGGAGAAATAAGCACTTTCTCCGTCTGGCTGAATCGGCGTATCAATTGGCTGATTCCCTTCATTATCAGGAATGCGTGCATCATCTTGGTTGATTGCTACACGCTCAGGTGTTAACCCGAAACGGCCTCCTGCCTGGCCAATGTTTAGTATATAATCCGGCTCCTCTTTCTTCATTGCGTCTTTTACAACTTCAGCACTTTTAAAGAAAACAGTCGGGATTTCCAATTTGATGATTGTAGCCCCTTTGATTTCATCAGGCAGTCTTTTCACTGCTTCAATCGCAGGGTTAGTCGTATCTCCACCGAATGGATCAAAACCTGTAACTAAAATTTTCATTTCTTTCATCTCCTATATCTCATGTTGTGTGCGTTGTTAATTAATACTAAAATGCCCAGAAATACATTAACCCGATATGGATAACGATCATTGTAACAGCAACTGGTGCTTGAACTTTTATGACGCCAAATTGATCCTTCATTTGCAGGAGTGCAACCGGGAGAGCATTGAAGTTCCCAGCCATCGGTGTTAAGAGCGTCCCGCAGAATCCGGCAGTCATGGCGAGCGCACTGGCAATAACAGGGTCACCGCCCGCGGCCATGACAAATGGAACTCCAATTCCTGCTGTAATAACCGTGAATGCCGCAAATGCATTACCCATAATCATCGTAAAGATAACCATCCCCATTACGTATGCAATAACACCTGCTAACTGGCTGCCCTCGGGAACAATACCACCAATTATATCAGCAATAACGTCCCCAACACCAGAGACCGTAAAAATGACTCCAAGGGCTGCGAGTAATTGCGGCAGCATACCTGTTGTACCAACTTGCTGTACCATCCGGTCACTTTCAATAAGAATCTCTCTATTTTTAGGTTTAATAATAACAACAGCAACGATCGTCGCAATGATAGATGAAATACCAATTACCGATGCACTAGATTCAGGTATTATTGTAGCAACCACTAATGCAATTAATGCCAGTAATATGACCGGGATAAATATTTTATTATTCAAACGGTCGGATTCAGCATCAGCTTTCTTCGGATCCGGATTATAGACGTCTCCCATATTTACTTGTTTGAACAGTGTCAACACACCAAGAATGACTACTAAAATACCACTTATCATAGAAGGGATGTATTCACCTACAGCGAATAGAACTCCGATAATCAACCAGAATAAGCCACTGCCTAAGCGGGTAGGGTTTGTTTCATCCATAAATACGCGAACTGCTGTATAAACTAGTTGAATTCCTATAAGAATAAAGAAAAATTCTAATAAATTAGCGAAAAATGTTTCCATAACCTCTACCCCCTATTCCTTTTAGATTGATTGTTTTTAAGTTTATTATCAAATCGCTGGTTATCTATAATCCCAACGATAATCATGATAATTGCAATAGGAATAGAGGCTTTTGCAATTTCAATAGCTGGTGCATGATAGCCTAGTGACTCTAGTGAACCAGAGATTAATAGGACACCACCTGCTGCAACGAACGTATTTTGACCATAGAAATTACCGTAGTTTTCCATAGCTGCGGATCTAGCTTTAATTTGTTCTTTTTCTTTCTCATCTAATTCACCAACAGTAGTTTTTGCAGCAGCCTCCGCCATTGGTTGAACTAATGGACGAACAAATTGCGGATGTCCACCTAGACGGATCGAGAACAATCCCGCCAATTCGCGGATAAATAAATAAACGCTTAAGAATTTCCCTGCTGTTAAACTTTTCACCTTTTGAATGAGTTTTACCGCTTGTTCTTTTAACCCATGCGATTCAGCTAGTCCAATCAATGGTAATGTCAGTAAGAACAGCGTAACAATCCGGTTATCAACAAATGCTTGACCTAAACTGGACAAAAATTCCGGGAATGATAAACCAGAAACAAGTGCAGTTGCAAGTGCAGCTATGATGACAATTGCTATCGTATCAAATTTCAATAAAAAGCCTACGACGATAACGACAATACCAATTAACTTTATCCATTCCAAACGATCACTTCCCTCTTAGATGTAAAAATCTTGCTGATTTAAAAAATCAAAATAATATGCTTACTATCATAGCTTATTGAAGTTTCTAGCTCAAGTGGAGATAAATAGGAAATGAAGGTCCATTTTAAGCTGTTTGCTTGAATTGATGGTAATGCAAGCGCATAACATTTCGTGAAAATTTTTTTTGAAAAAGTTACTGGAAATGTTAACTTTCGATGAGAAATGGAAAAAAGAAGAATACCGCGTCCTAAGCAAGTACGTACCGCTCCTTATACAGCGGTTCAACGATATAAAGCAAGAATTCGTAATGTTCCCTGGAGACTTTTAAGCCCTTGGAGACTTCAATGGAAGTTGCCAAGGGCTTTATTGTAAGGAAATATTATCGTATGGGGGGACAGTTATTGTGTGTTAATGTGGCGAAGTTCTTTTTCGTGTTGAATAACTTTACTTGCGGCAAATTCAGCTGTTTCCTGCGTTTCTTGAAGTTCAATCCGAATTCCACCTACTTTTTGGTTTAGACTATCGAACTTTTGATCAATTTTATCAAAGCGTTTATCCACTTCTTGGAAACGTTGATCGACTTCATCAAAGCGCTTGTCCACTTCTTGGAAGCGTTGATCGACTTCATCAAAGCGCTTGTCTACTTCTTGAAATCGCTGATCGACTTCATCAAAGCGCTTGTCCACTTCTTGGAAGCGCTGATCGACTTCATCAAAGCGCTTGTCCACTTCTTGGAAGCGCTGATCGACTTCATCAAAACGCTTGTCCACTTCTTGGAAGCGCTGATCGACTTCATCAAAACGCTTGTCCACTTCTTGGAAGCGCTGATCGACTTCATCAAAACGCTTGTCCACTTCTTGGAAGCGCTGATCGACTTCATCAAAGCGCTTGTCCATTTTTTCATTGATCTGCTTCGAATGTTCATGTAATACATTTAAAATTTCCTTCAAAGCTACCTTTTCTTCCACTGGTTCTCCCCTCCTTGTTACTATTATAGCTTGTCTACGGAGATTTGAGAAGCCTGCATTAATAATTGAAGCGCATCTCGGGCACCGACTACTAAGAACAAAAAGCTGTCGTTCGATTTATTGAACTCCAGCTTTTTTTTCCCGTTACCGAGGCTATTGACGCTTCTTCGTTTTTTTATTATTAAGCTTTTCATTCGCTGTTAATGGCTCATTGGCAAATTCATGGTCAAAACTCTTGGAAAGTTTTTTCCGTACAGCTTGCTCATCACTGAAGCCACCATTACTTAACTTTTTCTTCGTCATCGAAACACCTCCTTATTATATATTTTAGCGTTTGAAGGGAAATTATAAGCTGATACAAAGATTCCCTCTACTTCCCATCATCGGAATTTTAAATTATAATAAGATTTAACTAATTCAACAATCATGCAGCTGGATAAAGAAAATTTTTGTACATATGTACAAATCACGTATACAAGGATGTTTACTCGCATATGAAGCAAGAGTATACCAAATTGATTAAAGGAGAATGAAATCATGCCTAACGGATCACATTGCACACGGTTAAATTTACCAATCGAAAAAGTATGGACGTTTGTAAGTTCCATTAATAACTGGGCTCCGCTTGTCCCCGGTTATATCAACCATGAACTTATTAATGACTCCGAATCCACCTGGGAGTTTCAAGGAGATTTAGGCTTCATGAAGAAAACAATCAAACTAAAAGTTGATATTACCGAGTGGAAAGAACCGAACTTTGTTACCTTCAATCTTTCCGGCCTGTCTGACAATTTCTCTGGTGGTGGCTATTTCGATGCAGAGAAAGTTGATGAAAATTCCACGAAAATGACTGGTTATTTAGATATAACTGCTCGTGGAGCGATGAGCCCGATGATTAATAAAATCTTAAAAAAGTTTGTCCCAAAAACGACCGAGAAATTGACGATTTCCGTTGCTAATAGGATGAAAGAGGTAGTTGGAGAACGGGCTTAAGGTTTTACGTTTCGAGCGGAGTGTGGATTCTCCGCTCTTTTATTGGTTAAATTCATTCATCTCGCTTACTCAAAAATTCGTTCGGTTCCTCTCCTTTTTCAGCGTTATAATTCTTAAATTGACTTTTACGGCCATTGCGATGCTCGCCACTTTGGCCACGTTCTTTAAATTGGCGATTTTTATTTTCTTCCATGAATTTAGCCTCCTTTAGAGATTTGTATTAGTTTCCCTTCTGGTAGTGGAATTATTCGAGCAGGGCGTATGAGACAATATAAAAGTGCTCTGCAATGCAAAGCACTTTCTCATTTAACTTTATAAGATTATTTATTTTGTTTGGTCGGACGAGTCATGATCAAATTTATCTTTCATTTCTCCCATTTTCTTTTTAACGTCACCTTTTGCCTTATCAAATTTCCCTTCGGCTTGTTTGGAGAGATCACCTCTTGCTTTTCCAAACCTATCCTTCGCTTCTCCTTTAGCCTTATCAATCTCGCCACTTACTTTGTTTTTGAAACCTTCACTCATGTTGCCCACTCCTTTCAGTGTACAAATTTCCCTTCTTCATCATTATTAAACATATATCTGACATTGAAGTGTGGACAACGGATATAATCTCTACACAACTACCTGCAACAAACTCTTCTTTATCTAGATGTGTTTGTTCTTGGTTTATTCATAAATCGAGATTTTATGCATAGAATGACCATAAGGCAACTTTTCTATTTCTGTCATAATCTGTAATAAACTTGTCCCTATTTTGTAAGCCAGTTTTACGTTTACCTTCCATGTAAGCGGAAACAATAATAGTACGAAGGCGCAAGCGCTCTTGCAGGTTAAAACGCGATTCGTTTCGCAACACCTGGGACTGCGATTACTCGTCCCACCGAAGAGCATTTGCACAGCAACGTACAAACTGTGCCTCCCATTACGGGGCAAATTTTTTATTGTTTCTCAATATTAAAAAGGAGGTATGTGCACCATGATGAATCAATCGGATAAGTACCTCGAGGAAACATTGCTTCAGGCGAAAAAACATGACCTTCCCCCGCATTACATTAGACAGCTCGAGTCAGAATTGAATCAACGACGTGAAAAAGAAAGAAAGCTTACGATGGACGTGTATCGGAACAATCTTCTTAACTAACATTCACTTTAAGCACCCTGGGGATTTCACGGGGTGCTTTGTCATTGCTGTCGTACGTTTTTCATCCTATTCTCCTCATACTACGAATTTATCCACTTCGATTTTCTCGCGCTACGAGGTCATGTATATATATGAGAACGTTTCACATACTAAATCTTGGAGGTGCTGTCATGTCAAAAGAAACAGACCATGCAAAGAAAAAAAGAGCTAGATCCAGCGTGAATCCACAAGGGTATTCAGAGGATGTTGCTAATCAGGAGCCTAAATCACAATTGGAACAGCGAGCAAAAAAGAAAAACACAAAAATATAAGTAGCTGAATCAGGGGTGTCCCTGGTTCAGCTACTTGTTAAATGTGAGAAATAGGTTGAAATAATTGCTTATGATGGTAAGTGCTCAAGTTTTCCAGATTCCGCCGTCAAATATTCCTGTAGGGCTTGCTGGAGAGTTCCTTTCACTTCCGTCTGTAAAGTATTGCCTGCTCCTAAAGAGGCTATTTTCTTCGCAAGTTGTGGCCTTAAGCCAGTCAGGACCGACTTGGAACCCATCATTCGTATTCCATGTAACACGGTTTGAAAGGTATGGATAATATATTCGTCTATGTCGGGGATACCAGACAAGTCGATAATCAATGTTTCTACCTCTAATCTTGCTATTTCATTTAATACTTTTTCCACTATAATTTCCATTCGGTAAGAATCGAACTCACCGATGAGCGGTAAAACAGCTACCGTAGAGCTAACCGGGATGATTGGAACTGTCAGATGTTCAACAAGTTTTCGCTGATTCAAGAACAATTCATCTTTGTATTTGGAATAACTGATGAAAAAAGTATTTAAAAATTCATCAATTCCATCGTTTATTTTCTTCTCCAACTCAAAAAAATCATCCAGCGAATTTGAAGTAGTGCCGGACGGGTTACATTCATGAAGGAGATGCCATAACGTGCGTCTTATTGCATGGACCCACTCCAATTTAAAGGATAGCGTCAAAGCGTGTTTTGCCCAGGTAATGCCTTCTTTTTCTGCAAAAGCGATGAGCTCCTTCTCCTTGTCTCTCAATACATAAAGGCAGATATGCTCTGCATTTTTCAAAAGATCAATGTTTCCCTCTATTAAAATATGATTGATTTTCTCCGTAACATTCCCGGCCTCCGATAATAGCATCGACCGGAAATCTCCCCTGTTATTCTTAATAAATGACTGAACGTTGTAAGTATGTGCCAATTGATGCCCCCCCTTTTGTAATTAAAAACTGCTCGTAAAGTGAAACTTCATTCAGTGGGGAATTCCTTCCCCCCACTGAATGTTAGTTGAACAGAATCAGGTATTTACGGACTGTATATCCCCCACCTTAACATTTTGGTTTTCCCTCTTGTTAGAGGTGGGGGTATTACAGACCGTTAATACGTGATAGGCTTATTCCCTCATTTTATAGTGACTAAACAAGGAAAGCGTGAAAATATTAGAGAAAGAATCAAATCTTGCCGATTGAGATAACAGGAACAGGATTGCCTTTATAGAAGGTATAACTTTAGCACCCTAATTAAAAGGAACGCCTGTCACGTTCCTTTCTTTAATTCAGCTAACGCTTTATTTTCAATTGGAATGCGTACGGTCATTAAAGAAATATGAAGAATCGGGAAAAGAATTGCGGTGAAATACGCTCCAAACAGTATGGGAATAATGAATAACTCGATACCGACAATGATATAATTCGGGTGTTTTACATACTTGTAAGGCCCTCTGCTGATTAAAGAACGGTCAGGCAGGATAATGATTTTTGTATTCCAGAACGGTCCAAGCGATTGAATACACCAGACCCTTGCTGCTTGCGTTAGGAGAAAGAGCGCAAACACATAATTGTTCATTACAAAACTAGAATTATCACGGATCGAAACCTCAGTCAAAATCGATAGGAAGAATAACAGATGAACAACAATAAACCATTTATAATGCTCCCTCCCCCACTCTATCCCTCCTCTTTCCAACATCCATTTTTCATTTCTCTTTGCAATAATTAATTCCACGATACGCTCTAACGCAATAAATATAAAAATCCACCAAAAATAAGCAGGCATCATTCACTCCACTCCATTAACAGTAATTCAGACGAGAAACCAGGCCCTAATGAGGACAAGATGCTTTTCTCCCCAGCTTTTATTCCCTCTTTCATCCATTCTTTAAGGACATATAAAACAGTGACGGACGACATATTTCCATGATTTCTTAACACGTTATAGGAATGCTTTAATTTATCTTTTTCCACCTTTAATACTTCTTCCATCGCTTGCAACACTTTCACTCCTCCTGGGTGGGCAATATAAGTGTGTATTGCTTCTTTTTTCACTTGAAATTGTTGAAAGAAAAGCTCAATATGTTCTTTCCAAAAAGATTCGACAAGCGAAGGGATGCTTTTTGCAAAAATAACTTCAAGCCCACTATTCGTTACATTCCACCCCATTACCTCGGTGCTATCCTTTTTTGTACGTGAACTCGTCCCTATCACTTGCGGGACGGCCTGTTTCTTATACTCCAAGTATTGCGAATTCTCTCCAACAAGTAGTGCCGCGCCCACTCCATCCCCAAATAAGGCGGTACCAACAAGGTTACTTTTACGATGGTCTCCTTTTTGAAAGGTCACCCCGCAAAATTCACAGCATATGATAAGTGCAGTTTTTTCAGGGTGTGCCTTGACCCAGTCATGAGCCCTTGATAAACCGATTGCTCCACCCGCGCACCCCAATCCCCAGAGCGGCATTCGTTGGACGTCTTGTCGGAAGGGCCTTTCATTAAGCAGAAAAGCGTCAATCGTGGGAGTTGATAGACCAGAGCTGGAGACATAAATAATTAAATCTACCGCTTCATAAGGAATGGAGTTTTTCAGGAAATGTTCATTTTGTAAACAATCATCAATTGCTTCAAGCGAGTAGTGGATTGCATTTTCTTGATAGATACTATTTTTCTCCGCAAAAGTGTGCTCTGCTTCAAACCATGTTTTAGCTACAGCAAATTGCCGATTCTCAATCTGGGCATTGTCGAACACGGGAAGTAGCCGTTTGACCTCACGATTGGTATAGCCAAATACGTTCTGGACTAATTCTTTTACTTCTTCTTGGTTGATGTTGTGTTTCGGGATACTTGTGCCAACTGAACATATGTATGACATAACTTCACCTTTTGGATTCATATTTTTTATAGTTTCCCCAGGTTGAGAGTTATGATTCATGGATAGACGTGTAAATTCTCAAAAAAAGAAGAAGCTGAATCTTGCCAGCTTCAATCTTTTATCGGTACGTATTTTGTTCTTGGTCATACGGATTCCTCTACTCCAAAATGGATATAGAATATTTTTAACTCATATCAAACCACATTCCACCGACAAGAAAGCCAAGGCCTGTTTCCCAAAACCATAGAAATACTACCATAAAAAGAAACCAGGAAATTCTCCAAATTTTAGTAGAACCTACAAATTGAATAATGTAAAAGATGAGCCAAAATACCAATGAAGAACCAGTAATAAACCACATACCGGAACTTATTCCTCCCTCACCTATTCCTGCTCCAAATAAGGCTAAGAGATTAAACGACAGTAATAAAAGTAAAATAATAATGTTAAATATATGAAAAGCCCACTTACTCAATTAAATCACTCCCTCTATATACTTTAATTATCTCTCTAATTCGCAATTCCACAACATTTGCTATGATTCGGGGAGGAACAGCACTTTTAACTGGGGGGGAAATCGATGGATATAAGTGATGTTTTGGGCAGCACACAAGTTGTGGCACCCCCTTTTCGGAAAAGAAACTAGATACCATTACGCTAACTGAAAAGAGGAAACATATATTCTATTTAATCTATTATTCTAATAAATCTTATGCTATAATCTGTGTAACAACTACATAAGTATAGTGGTCGGCTAACCTCTTCCTATAGAAAAAAGGTGGTCTTCTTGTAAATCAGAGAATGAGATTCCTTGTCTTAAGAATAACGTATGAAAAAACTGGATGCAAGACAATTTTGTTCCATAAAAATACATAGATCTGTATGCATGTTATAGTATTTTCCCAACCGATAGACCCGAGCAATTCAAAATCCAAGCCCTTGATAAAAATGGCAACATCTTATCGGAAAGGTCTTACAGTAATTAAAAAGGGGCAGTTGTTATGAAACGTTTCTTATCTATGAACGAACCGAGAAGCGGATTAATTGTCAGCTATAACTGGATTTCTCAGAGCAGTAAAACAACATAGATTTGAGGTGGTTGCTCTCTGCTCCCCTATTTGATTTTATTTTTTAAATATTATGTTAGAATGAAAACTAACAACTAATTTTACAAGAAATGAGGTGAAAAAATGGCAACATATTACTCACTTGGAATAGTAAAAGATTTTACAGCAACGTCATTTGGAGCATTGTCCGAGAATGAATGGAAAAACTTCTTAAATGAACGGTTCGATTTAGAGCAATACAGCTTACATGTTGATGACAAGACTGTGAAAGGTACTTTGAAAGAGAATGTCTTCGAGGAGCATATTGCGGATTTTTATATGAAATTAGTTGCTATGATTGGAGACGACTATATTTTAAATTGGTATAATGCTCACCAGACGAATTTGGACAGTTATGAGCATTGGGTTACGGAATTAAGATGGAAGCAAGAAGGGATTCCTATTACGTTGACAAGTGAACTGGCATTGCTGTTTACGGAAGGAAAAGTTGGAGCTGAGGAATTTATTATAGAGCCAAAACTTATAAATTGGCTATTTAGACATGCAAACCTATCAAATAAATTAACGGGTTGTGTAATGAGTGGTATTGTTGGATGAACATAGCAACTCCCAAGCATTTTTTGTTCGTATTAACTTAGGTAGAGAATCATCATAATATAAGAAACCGCTCCATGCTGATCACATGAAGCGGCAAAGCGTGTAATAGCCCTTCAGGGGGCGACTCGCTGGGAGTAAGAAATAACTACCCTTCAGCTTGTGCGGCTTCAAGGGTGGTTATTTTCTCTTTTCTGACAATATAGCCACGAAGTCTTTAGATACGTTTCTATATTCAATTATTATTCGAACTCAGACTGAAACAAATTTATTTTGTTCCAGTCTGTTTTACTTTTTTCAATCTTTCTTCTGCAATCGCCTGTAATTTAAACTTTTGAATTTTCCCGGTTCCCGTCAGCGGCCATTCGGAGGCCTTCACAAACCAAATATGTCTCGGTATTTTAAAACGGGCTACACGTTCCCGGCACAGGTTTCTGATTTCTTGCTTCGAGCAGCTCCCCCCTTCTTTCAATTCAATGAACGCTGCACCAGTTTCAGTCGTTAACTTATCTGGCACACCAACAATGTATACTTGATTGACAGCAGGATGCATTGAAATAACGTCCTCTACCTCTTTTGGAGCTACGGTTTCTCCGGATACCTTGTAGAGGTCCTTACTTCTTCCTAATAGCCGGATATAGCCAATCTCATCAATGGTTCCTAGATCGCCGCTACGGACATAGCCTTCTTCATCAATCGCAAAAGCCGTTTCCTCCGGTTTTTTATAATAGCCTTTTGTTACAACGTTGCCTCGAACTGCTAACTCACCAACGGAGCCGCTTGGTAAGGTTTCCCCAGAATCTGGATCAATTACCTTGTATGTTACACTTTTATCTCCAAACTCCGGGTCTCCTGCTACTCCAGCTGTTTTCACCTTTCCAACAGTTGTCGATACAATTTCTAAAGGATCACCGATTTCTGTCAGCATTGTTGTAGAGGCTGCTTCCGTTCCCCCACAACCTGTACCAATCTCTGTCACTGCCAGCTCTTCTACTGCACGTTTCCACAGAGGAACTGGTGATGGAGCTGCACAACATAACAACGCATAGAGATGATTCAGTTTGGTATTTTTGATTTCCGGTCGATTCAATAAAGCTACCAGCATCGAAGGAACCGCCAGAAAATCATGCACATTGTATTTTTCCATCAATTCCAATGATTGCAATGGCTGAAAGGCCTGACAGGTAACCATCCCTCCCCCTAAAAAGGAGGCTGCAAATAAACCTTCTTGTAGAAAATAAACATGATACATCGGAAGCGGTGCATAAATTCGTCTTCCTGTTTCATAAGCCCTTGTATAACAAGTCGCAAATCCGGAACGCAGCATCATATCATCCGTAAGCATCACACCTTTTGGCAAACCGGTAGATCCTGACGTATAAATAATCGCAGCACAGGAATCAGGATTAGTTGTTTCCAGCATACGTTGATCAACAACCACATTCTCTACCGCTTCTGTCCCCTTTATAAAATAATTCCAATGTTGGTAAATTGCCGGAGCTTCTTCCTTCTTCATTGGAATACAAACAGCCTGTTTAAAAGGACTGTCCGCTTCCCTCTGAAGGGTTGCTATTACGCCTTTTAAGGATTCCGCGTGTTCTTTTTTATTTGCAACCTGATGTAAGAAAAGCCAGTTTGTATCCGATTGGCGAAGCATATAGGTCAACTCTTCCTTTTGAAGCTGTGTATTCAACGGAACAACAATAGCTCCAATCATCGAAGAAGCAATAAATAAAGCGATGTAATCTGGATCATTTTCCATTAAGATAGCGACATGATCATCCGGCTGTACACCCAGCTGAATCATTGCTTTGGCATAACGTCGTGACCTTTCCCAAATCTCTTCGTATGTCACAGTATCTTCCGGCATCATAATCAGCGGATAATCCCGATAATGTTGACATTGCTCCTTGAAATGGGCTGCAATTGTCTTTTTCTCCCATTTAGGATAAGCCAATTTTAATGCCTCTCTTCTTTGCTCTACACTTAATCGAGTTTCTTGCATCTTTATCCCTCCATTCACCCTTTCATTCATTAAGGAGCCTGCCAAATAAGAATTCCATTTTGACCGCCAAAGCCAAATGAATTACTCATCGCTGTTGTAATACGCTGCTTGCGGCTCTTATTCGGAATGATATCTAAAGGTGCTTGTTCATCACGAATATTAGAATGAAGTGTTGCAGGAAGTATCCCTGTTTCAAGTGCTCTGATGCACGCAATACTCTCAATCGCTCCGGCTGCACCAAGTAAATGTCCTACACTTCCTTTAATGGAGCTGACAGGTATTTCATCTAGCTTCTCCCCGAAGATAAGTCTTAATGCCTTCGTTTCTGCAATATCTCCAGCTGGTGTTGACGTCGCATGTGCATTAATATAATCAATATCAGCAGGAGTTAATCCTGACGAACGAAGCGCTCGCTCAATTGCCAATGCAGCGCTGGTTCCTTCAGGGTCTGGCGACGTATCATGATATGCATCATTGGAAGCCCCGTAACCTTTTAGTATTGCATAAATATGTGCCCCCCTTGCCTTGGCATGTTCTAATGGTTCTAGGACAAACAAACCTGCCCCTTCTCCCATTACCATTCCCGTCCGCTCTTTATCGAAAGGACGAGACCATGTCGAAAAGTCTTCCGGCCCTTTCGTTGCTAGTGCCCCCGCATCTCCTAATCCAGACAGAAATGCATTGGACCAAAGGCTATCTACTCCTCCAGCAAGAATATAATCTACATCATCTCAGAAAAACCAGTAAGCAGATTCTCCAATCGCATTCGCTGAAGCCGCACAAGCCGTTACATATGTATTAGATGGACCGCGAAAACCATATTGTATGGAAATCGTACTTGCCGCTGCATTGGGAATCGACTTGGAAATCATACGAGGTCCAACTCGTTTTGCACGCCCTGTTGCGAGCTTTTCCGAAGCCTGCTCTAGCGACTGAATACCGCCAAATGCTGTTCCAATCGCTGTTCCAATTCGATCTCTTTCCACGCCAGCTGCAAAGGATTCTCCATCACCTTTTAACAATTCTGCATCTTTTAGCGCCTCTTCGGCTGCAATTAATGCTAACTGTGTAAAATAATCCGTGTTTCTGGCAATCTTTTTAGAAAGAAAATCCGTTGCATGAAATTCTGGAACACGCGCACCAACCTTTGCCCACCTACGTAACTCCTCATCCGTCACTTCCGCTACAGCAGAACGATTGGCAATTAAATTATCCCAGAATGTCGATACACCCATTCCAAATGGAGAGGCAGCCCCCATCCCCGTTACTACAATCTCTATTTGTTTCATGATCACTGCTCCTTTGTATGAATTTTATGGTAATAAATGTTGCATCCTACTATTTTTCGTGATGAACAAAATTAGCAACCATTCAAAATCTATCATTTGTTAATTAGAACGATGATTATAGGTATAAAACTAGTATACTTCAAAAAAGCGCTTACTTCATTTTCATTGCCTATCATGAGGAGAGATTAAAAGAACTCGGGGATGGTTTACATTACAACTTTTTGACAAATAGAAACAGCTGGGGATTCAATAAACAGATGGGTTCGAGGCTATTTTCATCTCACTTTGACTGCAAAAGCCGGGGTTAAAAAAATAACTACTCTTCTGCTTGCGAGGCTTCAGGGGTAGTTATTTTCTTTCTTCTAACAATACAGCGATAATGAACTATTTTCCAGATTTAATATGTTTAAATAACTTTAGCGTGTCTGTTATTTGTGCCTGGTCTGGTTGACTAATATCTTCTAGTGGTGCTCCCATGACAATACTTATATACTCTTGATTTTCTACTACTCCGAGGGTTGCCCAACATTGCCCTGCTTCATAGGTTGTACCTGATTTCCCACCAATAATCTCAAACCCTTTTTGCTCCTCTTTATTCAGATAGGTAAGAACAGTTGATTCTAATAAAATTCCCTCAGGGTGATCAGGCGTTGATGTGGTTTGGAAGGTCTCTTTTGTAAAAATCGCTTTAAAATGACCGTTATCTAATGCATAATCTAAAAGTTTTGCCATATCATGAGCCGTTGTATATTGTTTTTTATCGTGGAGCCCATCTGGATTTGTAAAGTGTGTGTCCTCCAACCCTAGTTGGGCAGCCTTAGCATTCATCATCTGAACAAAGTCTTTTACATTTCCCGCTACATGAATGGCTAAGGAGTTGGCGGCTTCACCACCCGAACTTAGAATCGTTCCATACAGCAGATCTCGATAAGTGACTGCCTCTCTCCCGTAAAATCCTGCCATCGAAGCATTTTGATCAACCATATCTTGGTATGTTTCTACATCTATTGGGGTAATTTCAGATAAGTTATCAATATTTTCTAAGGCGACAATCGCTGTCATTATTTTTGTCAGTGAAGCAGGATATGTTTTAGAATGTACATTTTTTTCATAAATAGTATTCCCTGTTTCTCTATCAAACAGATAAATATGTGGGCTGGTATATCCATCATTACTTAAAGGAGAAAAATATTCATAAATTTTATCCCCTACTTTAAATAATACAAATATGATAACAACTGCAATGATTAAAATCTTTATAAATCTCGAGAGTTTTTTCATACTAGTATTCCTTTACATATTTTTTCCTATCGTATACCTCAACAAAAAAGCACCTTTAATTGATACATTTATTGTATCAAAGTAAAAATAAAAGGAAAGGCTCCTCTTCCATTGATTCTCGGTAAAACAATGGTAAAGGAACCTGTCCTTCATACTTTATTTAATATATAACAGAGACGAAAAACAAGATTAGATACTAATCATCTATCAAATTATTTATATCTTCCTCGGAGTGCCTTAAAGCCGCAAACCATTCTTCCACAAGCTTAACTCCATCAATCAGTTCAATATTTAATCCTCGTGCGTAGTGTCTTGCATTTTCGGTAAAAGATCCAGTAGTAATAACATAGCCACCAACCGCATCCCGTTTTACCATATTCGAATGAATGAGTGCAATCGGGTCAAAAGGCAAATCTTCTTCATAGCATTTTACTTGGCCTAGATATAATCCGGAACCAGTTGTATGTTCAAAATCCACACCTTGATCATTACTGGAAGGAGAAACCCAAATACTTCCGCCTCTACTTGTTTTCATAAGGTCCGCAACAAATGATTCAAAGGAAATAGGATCACCTTTAAGATAAATGCTAGAATAGTTTACCGGTTGTTCTGCTGATTCTGTTTTGAATCGTAAATACAACCCCATAGCAAGGGTCTTCTTCAATTCTTCACTTGCTTCGATATGTCGATCAATGAGCGAGTTTATCCGTTGGTGTTTCCTTTTTGTATAACGGAAATGAAGAAATGCAGCCAGTAGAACTAAACCGATAATTAACTCTAAAACTAACATCTTGTGTCACTCCCTAAACTATCATGTTAGTAATATTTATTAACATGATTGATAGGAAGTATACGGGGCATATTAATTAAATAATACTCTTATTCGCAACAGGCACCAACGCTGGAAGCATCTCATGTTTCAGGTTCCATAAAACTAATTGGTTTTTCTCCAGAATGACTTACATATTCACATGTACCAAGAAATGTAAATGGTGCAGTATAACCATATTATTTTTTATATTCCCTTACAAACAAGGCTATTTGATGTCCTTGCTTTTGATGATGTATATACCGCTCAGCTGTAGGACTTTCTTCTTTTAACGTACTTTGTGATTGCCAGTGAAACAACTTCTCATTGATTGCATAATCCTCAAGAGTTTCTATTGACAATAAGAATATAATCCTTTATTATGAGTATAGATAATAAAGAAATAGAATAACTCAAAGGAATTCCCACTGTAAAGTGTGAACACTCCTTTGGGTTATTTTTTATACTTTAACAAGTCATACATCGATATTAGTCGATTATAATAACTTTTATTATGTCCATCAAAAGAATCATACTTCGGCAATTCTTCAACTAAAAAATCCTTTATTTCTTTCAAATTCATATTATCTAAATTTTTAAAAATCCACAAGTATTTTCTTCTGCGGCTTGAGGTATAACTATCTGGGATATCTTTTAATGTATTCCCCTCTGGTACATTTCGCAATTCTTTTAATAGTGATTTATTAAGATAGTTACTTAATGTTTGCTTCTCTTCAAGGTAAGCTGTAACCAATTGACAATCATCAATTACAGTTTTACTAACACTCGTGCTGTACTTATAAATTGGAATATTTTGTTTTATTTTCAAATAATGCTGCTCATAGGTTCCTTTCAATAATCGTATCGCATCTAAGTTTTTATTATCTAATAATATATCTTCAAATATTTCAATTTTAGGTTTTACTCCATAGCCATATTCATTAATTTTGTTAATATTTCCTACCGCAATAGCCATCTTGTCAATACCTTGATTTGTTAATTGATTAAGGTCTTCCATCATAATAGTAATAATGGGTTCTTTTATTTGAACAGTTTCTGATGACTCGATTACAATATCTTTCACAATTCGCTTGACTTGTTTAATTGCACTAATGTTCATTGCCGGCATTAGGTTTGATAATTGCTTATATAGCTCTAAATAGTTATCTGTGCTTATAACTGTTACAGGGAAAGTGACTTGGGCTCCATCATATGATTTAGCAGGAAACATGTATTGTTGTTCAATTAACTCTACCTCTCCCTGCTTATAATCAACGATGAAAAAGTGACTTTTCAATTGTTTTATTTGCTTTTCTGTTAAACAACTTACAAGGTTCGTTAATGTATCTTGTACATTTGGATCCTCTATTGAATAACCTAGAAATACCACAGGGTTTTCACTTATTAATGTTAACAATTTCGCGCTAAAGAGTTTAGCATTATCCTTATAATGGTCATAGTCACGACTGGTAATGATTATATGTTCAGGATTAGTCGCACAACCATGAAGTTTGTACATTTCATCTATTTCCACCGACAACGAATTAAACAATTGATGCTGGCCTATGAAAATACTTTCATCTTTAAATTCAAGTATATCCTCAATAAGTTGATCATAATTTGTTGTAATAATGGAATGCATTTTTCCTCTTAGTTTTTTAAACCAATCAACCTCATCTTGCATTTCATCTATTATTTTATAGTTCTCAAATATTGAGGCTACGCATAATTTGAATGGTGATATTTCATCTTTTAACCATTCGGGATGCCTATCTATTAGGTCACTATTAAAATAATAATTATTAAATAATTTTTCCATTTCTGTAGCAATGAGCGCATTTAATTCACCAACTGGTATATCACGATTGTCAGAAGTGTTTCTTATTCTTGATTTTAGTCTAGAATAGTCGTTATCCGTTTTACCCATATAACTATATATTTGTTTTAACAGACCTTCCCAATCTGGAGAATCAATATATCTTTTACTAAGACCAGACCCTATGAACAATATTGGTAGTTTATGACCATTTATGAGGTGAACAAAACTCATTCTTAGCAGCTCCTTTTCCTAGAATTCAATAGCGAAATTGTTTCTTCGCTATTGAATATGGAAAGTTAGAATGGGAAGGCGGGCATGAGAGCATAATATACGTGGATCAACATCCCTTGATGCTTGATGCTTGGCGCTTAGCTCGTAAATCATGCCCACAGAGAATCCATATCAAATCAACTTTAATTCCATCTTCTAACTTTACTCCAAACATTAAATAGCGAAGATGCTTTATACTCTACCTAAACTTCCTCTTCAACTTCGGCACAATCTCCGGCAACGCCTTCATTAGTTCCATATTATGCTCTAATTGATTGCTTGTCTGCGGATGCTTAATAGAATTGTAGTCTACGGTTCTTGTGATGTCATCAATATAAGGGATTTCTTTTGGGTTAGCGGTTGAATAGGATTCTACCGACTTTTCAAATATAACTTCATCGATGCCCCACGTTTGGGAAATCTGATAAATTTCTGTGCGTAATTTACTTTGCTTCCATTCCTCATATGCCGCGTCAAAGTTCACATCACTCGATACATTCCCTGGCTCTAGTTCCTCTTCAACAAATTGCTTGAGTAGCTCGGCTTGTTCAAAGTCACCCATATTACTTAATTCTTCAATATGTTGATAAACAATCCGTAATGTTTCTGCGTCAACTGTTTGTTTTCCATCTGTTGAAATAGCTTTATCCCCGATTAATTGGATAATATAGTGAGCATCGATTTTTTGTGTACCAGCTAGCTTTGCTTCACCTAAAGGTAATACTGGTAAATCTTCTGGATCATCATCCTCGTTATCATCTCTTGTTACGTTACGATATGCACCGACATAACGCATCCATTCATGCTCCGTTATACCGAACACGTCGTCTACCCAAGTAAATTCATAATATTGTTGAATCGTATTTAACTGACCGTTTGCCTTTTTAAAAGCTTTTACAAAAATTTCTTTCGCCTCTTCATCTTTTTCTAAGGCTTGCCATGCGGTAGGATCTTGTAAAATCTGCATCACTTCTTGTGAATACTTTACAAATTCATCGACCGCTACAGGGTATGGCTCTACAATTGCTTTACTACTCTTTCCGCCACTACCATATAAAATTAATGCATCATTTACGGTTTCTTCCGTTATTCTTGGATACTGGAAATTGACAATCGAACCAAATTCCTTTTCTTTTCCATAAATACGATTTGTGCGTGAATATGCTTGAATTAATCCCTGTAATGCTAGTGTTCGGTCTACATATAACGTGTTAATAAATTTAGAGTCATAACCTGTCAGTAGCTGATCTGCTACAATTACGAGGTCAATATTTTTCGGATTCCGACCACTTCCACCGCGTGTTGCTCGTTCGACGACATCTTCATAATACGCATCTTCGCCTCGTCGTTTATCACCGTAAGCATATTCAATTCCAGTGAAAACGGCATAGTCTTTAAACATCGTCTGAATTAGTTCTGGGTCGGTAGGTTTTGTATCTGCATCTGTTCCAAAACTAAAGGTCATTGCTATGTTAATCGCAATATCATCTCGCTCGGCTAATTGCTTTTTAAATTCTTCATAGTAAGCTATTACGCGATGTTTAAATGCAACTGTTAAAATGGCATTGAAAAACTTATGCTGTGATTGGTCTTCCCAGTTGTTTAATATTTCCTCAACTACTCGCGGAATATGTGTCTCATCATGATAAAACAGCAATTTACGCTTTTTTGCTTCCTTTTCCACTTCTAACTCAGAAAGCTCATACACAAGGCGTTCAAGTTTTCTTCTTGGTACGTCTGGTTGTTCAGCTAATTTATCGTCAACAATTTGATCACGTAATCTATCATAACTTTCAAATTCTCCGGTATTTATATAGTCCACATGGAAGCCTAAGACGTTTTTATCTGCAATCGCTTCATCTATCGTATATTTATGTAATTCTGGTCCGAAAAGTTTTTCGGTTGTATTGATGAGCTCACTCTTTTCATTAATCATTCCTGTAATTTGGTTCTCGTCAAATAAAGGTGTTCCTGTAAACCCATAGAACAGTCCATTTTTCCGGAAGTAATTTTTAATGGTTACCATCATCTCACCCATTGTCGTTCGGTGGGCTTCATCAATAATAAAGACTAATTTTTTATTTGCTAAACTTTCAACACCCGCTTCAACTAAATCTTTCACGAGATTATTTAATTTAAATGTAGTAGTGACTACGATACCTGTGCTAGTAGATGATAAAAGTCTACGTAACTGATAGGTATGTGCTGTATCATCGACGGTTACCGATTCGTATTTTGCATACGCTTTGAAGTTATCACTCGTCCTCCTGTCGAGTTCCTTGCGATCTACTAAGAAGACAACTTTATCAAATCCTGCTCTAGTTGATAAAAATAAAGCTGTCTTAAAGCTCGTGATCGTTTTACCAGAACCTGTTGTATGCCAAACAAACCCACCATGAGGAACTTTATCATCATTATCCCACCCTAGTGCAGCACCTTCGATAGCTTGCAGAGCATGTACTTGATAAGGGCGTAGTAACATGTGTTTACGATTTTCCTCTTCTTTTGCTTCATCAATGACTAAATAATCACCAACCATTTGGTGTGCCATCGGAATCATTAAGAAGTGACTAATCACATCTTCCCAATGATTAATGGGTTGATTATATTTGTTTGCCCAATGAAAAACAAAACTTGGATTAAATGCCTGAATGGACTTCGGTGTTGCAAAGTAACGAGTAGCTACTTCCGATGTCATCACCATCATTTGGGAAAAGACAAAAAAATTGTTCACATATTCACCATCTGCATAATAACGTTTAAACTGATTAAATGCTTCTTCTAAAGATTTATCTGTACGCTTTTGTTCAATATTAATGAGTGGTAGACCATTAATGAGTAAAACAATATCAAAACGATTTCCGTTCGGTGTTTCTACTTCTCTAGCGATATTATAACTCGAATCTCCACCACGTACTTGTGCTTTTTTAAAGATTGTCAATGTAATTTGTTCGCGTGTAACGTCTGGTTGAGAATCCCGGTAAATACCATCAATTTTCCCAGTCGATTGCTCCATTGCTAAAATTTTTGCCGCTTCATAACTGTTATCAATTTGCGATACTTTTGCCATCACTTGAGCAAATTCATTATCTGTTAAAGGAACACTTTCCAAGACATCCGCATTCATTCGATTTAGTTCCTTGCGCCAATGATCAACTAAATCTTGTACGGTTACTTTTTGTTTATTTCCATCAAGAAAATCTGGCGCCATCCATTTATATTGTTGTAATTTAGCAACGAACTTATCTTGAAAAGTTTTCTCTGCAGCATTCTTTCTGCCATTACTCATGTATGTACCTCCTTCCTACACGAACATTTCTTCTAAATAGGCTTCTTTCATTTTCTTTAGTTTTTGTAGTTTTTTTTCTTCGGTAGCGATTTGATCATCTAAGTTTTTGAAAAACAACGATAACATTTCTAGCTCTTTTATATTATTAGGAATAAGTATTTCTATGTTTGACATTACATTATTCATAAGCTTTGGATTTCCAACCTTAGAAACATGTTTCCATGCCTCTAAGTCAAGTATTTCAGCGACAGCTTTACAAGCGTACCCTTCATTAGAAATAAGGACTCCATTAACGTTTGTGCTATAGAATTTACCTTCTCTGTAATTAACTGTACCCGCATTAGCTCCATCAGTAGTCCAAGTAATAGCTGTGTCAAATAAATAAGCAGAATAATAACCTAATAGACCATCATTTTGGGTTTGTGAGGAATATACCGGATAATGTGAATTCTTACTCTGTTTTTTTTCAATTTTTGTAGTTGATAGTACATTACCTCTTGTCACTTGAAATATATCCCCTACTTTTCGTCTTAACCATTCACTTTGAAATCCTTTAAACCTTCTTTTCGGTACAGTTTCGCCTTCTTGTGAGAACATTTCGGTTAAATAGGCAGACTTTAATGCTTTTACTTTAGCAATCTTCCGTTCTTGATTTGCAATTCTTTCATCTAAAATCTTAAAAAATTTACCGATTTTTTGTTGCTCACCAAATTCAGGTACATAAGAACCTAAATTTCCTAATGTTACCAGACCAATACGTTTTCTTGTTGTCCCTGTTGAATTCTCTAATGCTTTATTTCTAAAATTATCATGATTTATCAAAGTTAAAATGAAGTAATTGTTAAATTTACTTTTATCAACCTTTAATCTAATGCCATCAGATGCCATTAAATATTTACTTTCATCATTAGGGATTATAGCTGCTCTTGCCAAAGGTTCTGCCATTTTGGCAATAATAATATCATCAGGAAAAATTAAATTAGATGAAAGCGATTCAGCCTTTTCCTTCGAGGTATATATTTTATAACTATTTGAAAAAAAACCATCACCAATATTTTGGAGTTGGATGATCCGTATACCAGTTTCAGTATAATCTATTGATTTTAGATCAGAACCAAAAGGTCCCCCTGTATATGAATATCTATCCGATTCTTCCCTAAAATCCTTCAGTCTTAGTTCAAACCAGTTTTTATAATATCCCTTAAACCTTCTCTTCGGCACTAATCTCTTCTCTTCCATCATTCCGTCACCACCAATTCTGAAAGCATTGCTTCAAATTGTTCCTCCAGTGATTTACTTTCTTCTTCAATCGTTTTTAAAGTATCCGCATATCTTTCTTTTAACTCTTTCAATATATCCAGTTCATTTTTAAGTGGTACTTCTACAAGCTTTGTAATGTCGTCGATTAAATTACCAAACCATTTTTTATACATAAGCTGATTGATTTCTTCATTTGTTAAGTTCTCTATTCTTTCTTCCACTTGTTCGGTTAATACTTTTTCTTTTTCTTTAATTGCTTTGTTTAAAGATGATTTTTCATCTAATCGTTTTCTAACCTTTTCTAATAAAGCAGCTTCACTGGTGTCTTTCGCAACCTTTTTTAATTCTGCTTTTACTGCTGATAAAGTAAAGTCGTCTTCTCTAGCATTTAATGTGTCACCTAATGCTTCTGCTTCTTCACTTTCTTCCACTTTTGCCGCTTCAACGAGCTCATTTATTTCATCATGAATAGCTGCTAATGTCTCTTTTTTTGTTTCTACATCACGTAATGCTTCTGTATAGAGTTCCTTTAATATAAGTTCATTTGGAACAATTGCTCCTACCCAACCATCTTGCTCCGTTCGCTTCGTTTTACCGGAACCTTTTGTAACCATATTCGCTTCACGTGTTCGAGCAACCGTGTAAAAGTCGCTTATTGCAATTTTCTCTGCATCTCCTGCAAGTGTGTTTTCCCATAACTCTGCAATAATCTGATAACCATCATACGTACTAACGTGAGGAACTTGTTTTAATAACAGTTTAATTTCCGTTAACATTTCATCTTTTAACTGGTCAATAGCATTCACGTCAGGCACTGTTTTTAACTTTTCCCAATAGGTATCCATATAGGCTTTTGTTGCTTCTGTTAGTGATTTGATTTGTTTTTGTACGTTTTTATGAGTTAACACTTCTTCTGTTAAGTCTTTAACTGATTTTGTTAATTCTACGTAACCTGGACGTACTTCCGTAAATGCATTGTATAATACATCTTTCGTCATCTCGTTGAGCACTGCTAGATTATTAATTTGGCTTAGCGGGATGCCACCATATAAATGTGCGTCCACATCATGGGCAATATCTTCTTCTACCGTTTCAATATAACGTGGGATATTTAAATTATATTCATTTTCTTTGATGTCTTTTTTCGTTGCTTTATAACTATATCCCGCCTCACTTGTTCGTTCGATATATGTATCAACAATTTTAGCGATATCCTTCTCTTGTAATACATTTTGCTTTCCTTCTTTTACAAAGGATTTAGACGCATCAATCATAAGTACAGGATCATTTAGCGCTCGGTTCTTTTTCAGAATCATCACGATTACAGGAATCCCTGTATTTGTAAACAATTTGTCTGGCAACCCAATGATGGTATCAATATAGTTTTTATCTAATAATCGTTTACGAATTTCTCCTTCTGCACCACCACGAAATAAGACACCATGCGGAAGTACAATTGCCATCGTACCTTCTTGACCTAAGTGGAATAAACCGTGTAGTAAAAATGCATAATCTCCTTTAGAATCTGGTGGCAAAACCCCAGCAACTTCAAAACGTGGGTCTGTTACTTTTAAATCTTCCTGATTCCAATTTTTAACAGAGTATGGCGGGTTCATCACGACTGCATCAAACTGAACCCCTTCATTGGGGCGTTCTGGATCTTCAGGCCAATCGTGCCCTAAGGTATCGCCATTTTTAACGGTCATTTTCTCCGGCCTGACATCGTGTAATAATAAATTCATTCGAGTTAAGTTATAGGTAGCCGTATTTTTTTCTTGCCCGTAGTAATGAAGGTCTTTGCGGTTATCTTCTGTTAAATATCGGCTAACCGTTAACAGTAATGATCCTGAACCAACAGTAGGGTCATAGATGGAGTTTACTTTCGTCGTTTTGGCAACAATTTGTGCCATGACTTCACTGACTTGACGTGGTGTATAGAACTCTCCAGCTTTCTTTCCCGATTCCATCGCAAACTGACCGATTAAATATTCGTAAGCATCGCCTAATACATCCCCTTTTTGCAGGGCAACCATATTTAAGTCAGCGAATAGTTCAATTAGCTTACGAATGTTTTTACTTCGAGCGTTCAAGTTACTTCCTAATGCCGTGTCTGTTAAATCAATCGTTGAACTAGAAAAAAGTCCTTTAAAATCATCAATATCTCCAGTCGTCGCAACCGTCCGTTCGAAACTTTGTAAGCTCTCTGTTACTTTCTCTAATTCAAATGCGCCTTCCCGAATATCTTTTAACCACGTCTGATATAAGTATTTCGGTAAAACATAATATCCAAGGACATTCTGAATCATATGAATGAGATTGTCCCCGTAACTTTCATAAGCCTCTTCATAAGCTTGAACAACCTCTTCTTCGTTTCCTTTCACACCACTTGTTGTCATAAACGTTTCAAGTGTTTTATCACTAAGGAATTTATAGAACATGAGCCCTAGCATATAATCTTTATATCGACTAGCATCCATTGATCCTCTAAGGTCATTGGCACCGTCCCACAGTCTTCTTTTAATATCATCTGATGTAATCATTACGTTTCCTCCATGTTTGTAAACACATTCTTGATGTTGTCTTTTGGGATTAAACCTTCACACCTAAAATACTATTACTATTACTCTAACTGCACATTAAGGATTAAAATTCAAACAAAAACTTTCACCAAATCCCCCTGTATCTCCTCAAGCTGCCCAAAAAAGCTCTCCACCCTACTCTTCCCAACTCTCCGATACTTCCCAAGAATCAGCAACTCCTTCGGCAAATCCCGAACCTTATCAATCCCATCCTGATTCAACTGCTCAATCAACCCAGGCATACCAGTAAAATTCTCTACACTGATATCCACATTACCCAAGTCCTCCGTCACCACAATTTCACTAGACTTATAGAATAAGAACAACTCTCCTGGACGGCTGTTCATCAGCTTTTTCCTTCTAATTTCTTCCGCAACAAATTCCTTCAACTCTTTAAAGAATGTTTCGGAATGAGATTCGGTATAGCGCGTTACCCTTAAATGGAAACCTTCCAATGAATTCGGCAGTTCACTCATTATTCTAGCTTGTTGCTCTCCACCTAGACGAACCAAAAAACGCTCCGACTCTTCAAAACGCTGGGGAAGTAGAAATGCATCACGCAAAAAGTAGGGGATATCGATGGAGTCATCTCCATAGTGAATCGTACGCACAGGAATAAATCCAGGCTCTTCATTGAAAGCCTCCTGCAATAAAAGCCTGCCCTTCCTCTTCTTCCGTTCCTCTTTTTTATCTTCTGCAGTCAGCTCATTTTCTACAAATTCGACATCTTTCGGTTTCTCATGCGCAAGTGATTCCTTCAGCAAATCTTCAATTTTCTTGAAGCGCAGGGCCATCTCTTCTAACCCATAGGAATGCTCCTGTTTCATGATTGGATCCACATAATCTGGAACTACAATCGTATAGGATTCATACACTTCCACGAACCATTTCACAATCGTATGAATATGCTCCCAAGACGTGAGCGACTCCGAAAACCTGAATTGTCGTGTGTCATGTGCTGCCACGTTCCCTAATTTCCGAACCTCATGGAATGCATGTTTCACTTCTTCATTCAGCAACCCTTTATCATCCAAATTTTGAATCCGGGTTTTAATCGTTAAATACGGCTCATTGGGCATATTTTCGTGGATCATCACTTTTTCAAGCAATACCTCGATAAACGTTCTACTATGTGTCAACATCGAGCGCGGACTTTGGTAGATTGCTTTTTCCAGTTCGTTCAACGTCCTCGCCAATTCTTCTGATATATCTTCTAGAAACTGATAAAAATAACTTCCCATTCTCTGTTCTCCCTTGATGTAAACTAAAAACAAATTGCTGATATGTATGTATTTATGGATAGCAAGTTTTAATTTTGTGGGGTATGTATTACTACCTATATCTTACCAGATTTGTTGCTTTCCAGCGAACGAATTTTCGTATAGGTAAAGTTGAAGTTGATCTATATTGTCATTTCAAACATGTAAAATCATCTGCTACAATAATCACTACCACAAGTGGCATCATTATGTATAGAATTTCTGATTATCATGCTACCAAGTTGGAACCACTCACTTTTGTGGAATTAAATATGAAAGAAAAAGACATCGAGGAATTGCTAAGGCAAAATATTGAAATAACTCGTAACGGTGAAGAATTGATGCTGATTGTCGGAAAGAAGTAAGGAATGCGGAAGGGGGGCAGTGACTTGACCGCAATTTATAACAGGGGATATTGTATTAATTGAAATTAAGCGTGAAAAACAAGATATTTTAAACCTCTCAGAAGCCTTTGAATTTCAAGCGATTCGTTATGCTACCAGTGACACAACGATCTAAGAACCGGAAAACCTGGTGAATAAAGTTTTACTTCTTATATTGACAAGGAACTTATATGTTAAACACCTATCCTTTGCCTATTTTATTTTGAATAATTGTTTTATAAACCAAAATGGTCCTGCTTTTTTCATTTTTATGGCTTCGATAATGTACTTGTTCTTCTGTTTTACTTTTTGTGTATAGGGAGAATCGTCAACTCTTCCAAACTTTATATATTTTGCCGTTTTTTCTTTTTGCATACTTGTCACCTCTTATGTTAAGGTATGCAAAAAGTATGTCACTTATGAAATTAATAAGAAAAAACACTCAAATTTCTTGAGTGCTGCCTTAATTACATTATTTTTACTTTTTTCCCTTGCTTTTCCCTACTTTTATAAGCATCAATATATGCCTGATTTCTGTTTTTTACACGCCTACTAACAGGACTTAATCCGACTTTACCCATCTTTATACCAGATGCGCTCTTATAAATTTGTTTTTTATTCTTACCCATCTACATCTGCCTCCTTTGGTTGTACTTCAACCATTAGCGAATAGGTGATAAACAATAGATTAATTGCTTGAACATCCGTTTCGGTGATGTTTTTCGTTTCATTTAATGGAGTACCCTTTAACACATACTTTTTATCATAGATATATAATGGATGTAGGAAGAAGTTTTCCTTTGGATGAAAATAGGTTAAGTCCTTACTCAACCATCTTCTCATCTTGAACCTCTGGCTAACATCCTTTTCCACATCCTTAATTTCTTCATCCGTACTGTATGGAATGATGTCAATCATTAAATTCTCTAAAGAAGAATATTCCTGTATCAACTCTTCAAACTTTTGTGTATAAGATACCTCATCTTCAGTATACGACACAAACTTATGGTCATGCAATACAACTGTTAAATTGTCTATTTTAGCTTTTGCTTGATTCAATAATTCTTGAGTTTCCGCTATCGCTTCTTCTACCTCTGGATGTTCTTTTAGCTCATTTCCCCCAAATTTTGAAACATAAAGATTTAGAAATATGAAAGAATCAATGAGAAAGAATCCAATTAATACTATTAAATATTGCTCCCAGCGAATAAATAAACTTTCTGGATAGGAATTGATAAATACTAATGAACCTGCTAGGAAGACAAAGTACCAAGTTGCTCTTACTTGCTTTATATAAAGGGCAGCTAGTTTTGGCTTCTTCCATAGCCCAACAATATAAATACCTAAGAAGATAACTATTACAATGGAACAAACAAGAAGTACTGTATCCATTTGCTCTCCCCTTTCTTTTTAATTTGATTATTACATAAACTCGTTTTACTCATTGGAGAGATTCTGCAATCAGCATAGATTCCAGATGATTCCAGCCGTCCGATTGCCCCATTTATGCCATCTTTTTGATTCACCTTGACAAGGAAATGATCCAGCTATGACAGAGGTGTTCCACTTGTGTAAATATCCACATTATCACAGATTCACATTAGCACAGTATTCCGGCTTGGAAAATACTAACAAAAGTCCGTGACACGGCTTTACATGGAGAAGTGGGCATGGTAGGCTATAAGCCTTGTGAAATCGGTGTTTTGCCGATTTCCTCTTTCACAACAACCCATGCCCACAGAGGCTCCATGTCAAGCCACAAACGTATTATTGTAATTAAATGGTAGTGAATTTGTACATTACGCCAGATTTTGGCTGAAATAACGTAGAAATATCCGTTCGAATTTGCAAAAAATCACCCGTTTTTAGCTGGTATAGTGTGCAACTTTACACCACTTGCTAGAAATAAGAATATCTAACCAAGGCTTTAGCCGCTCGCCCTTTACTACCATTCCACTTCTTAATGCTGGCTGGAAGGGCTCGGAGTCCCACCAGTGGAACTTAGGAGCGATTGTCTGTGGTATGCTATTGATTTGGATAGGGCTCTAAAGGCTGGTTATTAGCCATCCGCATCAAAACCACACGGACACAAACAAGGTCAAAGGTGGTGGGAGTGTTGCTATATATAGTATCAAACATACTAGCTCAATCTTGGCAGCGGTGGCTCAAAACTGTCTTAAGTGGACCAAAAAGATGGCAGAGGTGGAATTAACCTATTTCCTTCTTCAGTTTAGGATTAGACTTCTATATCTAAAATTGTTAGAATGTATCTCGATCAATAAAGAGTATAGATAATATCCATCATTTTCCTTTATAGCATGGATGCATACTCCTTTTACAATCTTTCCTTACTAATTATTAAAAATACTAGAATCTCGTTATTACCTAGTCATCACTTTTTTCCTAAAACGACTTTAAGAAATGCCCATATCACTCACGATTCCCTGCCGCTCCATTTCAATTAAATCTATAATTTTTATTAGTTCGCCTACCGCATCGTCAACGGTATATACATCATCTTCCATCAAACTACAGGATATTTTAATGAGTGCTCTTTCTATTTCTACTAGGGCAAGTTTGCGATACAGATTTCTAACAAGATCTTCTTTCAATACTTTTTCCCTTAGCATGTGATTAATCCTCCTAACTAATAGTTTAATAGTTACACCCACACCTATACTCGGATAACTTTAACCACTCGCAACGTACTCTTAGAGATACAATCAATTAAGATACCACCACCCTCTACGATTAATCATAAACTTGATGTATTAACTTTTCTGCCCTCGTTGGTACTTATATAAGTACCACGTTTTCATGTAGTATATGCTAACTTTTTCATATAGTCAAATATTTTTTATTAGGTGGGGCCTATGGAGAAAAAAGTTGTTATAAAAATCAAAGAATTACTTGTTGAACATAATATATCATTAAGAGAACTGTCTCGCTTAACCGATATTCGACATGCGACATTAAGTGAGCTATCAAACCATAAAAGAGAAAACATTAACTTCCGACATATAGAAAAAATAGCAGAAGCATTGGGTGTTGACGACATTAGAGATATTATTGATTTAACAGATGAGTAGTAAAAAATTTATGCACTCTTTATAAAGATGGCGGAAGGCAAAGAAGGTAATCAGTACAGCTTCTTATAGATTTAGTTGAAATTTTTTGGAGATATTAAACTCTACTATATGTTGCTCTAATACTTTTCTGACAATAGGGACTAACCTTTTGGTTGATTATTCGATACTTTAAACCCGCCATCTACTCGCATAATAGCACATACGTTCTTGTTCTTCAATAATTTATCAAAATATTTTTAAATGAATATCATATTTAATAGCCAGTACTAATAAACTTCTAGTTTTAATAAACCTAACTGCGGGGAGGTGGGGATGCGTGCTTGTCGATGGAATTGAATTTACACTAAACCAATAGTTATTATTTCGTTCCTTCTATTCTTATCTTTTCTATCACACAATCAACATTTCCCGCTCCTTCCCTCCACAAGCCCTATCCCACTCCCTCACCCTCCCATACTCCCTCAAAAACTCCAATTCCACCACCCCAATCGGCCCATTCCGATGCTTCGAAATTATTACTTCGAGCTCATTCTCCTTTTCACTATCCTTATCGTAATAGTCATCCCGATACAAGAAAGCAATGACATCCGCATCTTGCTCGATATTTCCTGATTCCCTTAAATCAGACATCATCGGGCGCTTATCCTGCCTTGTTTCTACACCCCGAGATAGCTGAGATAAAAGGATAATTGGAATATCCAGCTCCATCGCAAGTAACTTCAGCTCTCTTGTAATCTCCCCGATTTCGAGATCGCGGCGATCTTTTCTCAGAATCGAAGGCGTGATGAGCTGCAAGTAATCGATAATGACAAGATGATTCCTCTTTGCTGGATCTTGGAGGTGTTTCCGTATTTCTGCACGGATTTCTGCGAGGCTGCGTTTCGTGTCCATAATCTCCAGTTGCCAGTTTGTGAGATTTCCAATTGCGTTCATCGTTCTTTCGTAATCCTCTGGTGAAAAGCGGTTCTTAATATCGCGCCACTTGCCTCCGTTCACAAATGCTTCTGCGGAAATCATTCGTTTGAGTAGCTGGCGTCTCCCATTTCGAGACTAAACAAAAGCGTCGATCCGCCGTTTTTACAATGACCTGCTGCCAAGTTCAATGCGAAAGCCGTCTTCCCTACAGAAGGTCTCGCAGCGAGGATCATCAAGTCTCCCCGCTGCAGCCCTCCAGTTAATTGATCAAATGAGCCTAAGCCGGTCATATACCCAATATGTTCGGATGCAGGATCTATCAGTTCCTCACTGATCGCCACTAAGTCACTATAGGTGCTTTCTTTTATTGAGGAGGCTGTTAACGAACTGCAATCCTTTAAGTCACCAAGCAGACGGTCTAAGTTTGTGACAGTGGGTTGATTTAGAAACTCCTGTGCGGCTAACTTTGCCTGCTGCAGTTGATAGGATTCTTTCAAAATCTGCTCATAATGTTTGAATGTCGAAGTGCTCGGTACAGATTCGGCGAGATCCGTCAGGTACATGACACCTCCAACTGCTCCGATTTTTTCTCCTAACACGCTCGTGAGAATGACTGCATCTATTTTTTCTTTCTCTTTATAAGCCTCCTCCATTGCCTCAAAAATTACCTTGTGCCGCGAATAGTTAAAATAGTTGGAATCAATCTCGACTTCTTTAAAGAGTGAACTTTCGAGTAGAATGGAACCAAGCAGGCTTGTTTCTGCATAATACGTATCCATGTTTAATTCCATCCTTTCTTTTGAAGTAATTTTTCGAACTGCTCCTCGAAATGTTGTTTCATTTCTGGTGTCACTTTTTTCGCTTCTTCTTCCCATTTTTCAATTTCCGCAAGTGACGAGTCTTTCTCTGTTACTGGCGGATATGCAGCAATTTCACTAAGCATTGGCGGGTACAATTGATGCATCACGTGTGCGCTAAGATTCTTCAAGACCCCGGTATAGTCCATTTGCTTTAAACTTGGAATAAGGATTTTTGCTTTTCTTTTCGTCAGATTAAACTTCGGATACATTTCATTAATCGTCTTTAATATTTCCAGCGCTTCATCAGTTGTCATTGGAATACCTCCCTTGCCCATTCTTCCAGTGATTCTTCTTCTATGTCAGGCTTACTGCTCGGCATTTGGATCAGCTTCTTTCTATTTCTTAACCCTTTCTCCGCTTCATAGTGCCTGATTTCCTCTAATGTTTTTAAGTTGTGGGATTCCCATTCGTTTAAGATTGCTTCGGTATAACTGAATGTCCTCCCGCCTTTTTTCACTGTAATGTGAATCGCTTCTTCAACCACTTCCCTACCAAGTGCATGTATCCATTGGTATAGATCTCTTTTCACAAGCGGGGTCAGCTTGTTGATATTTTTTTCATACGTTATAAAAATAGAGTGCAGTTCCTCTTCGCCGCTTCCTCCTCTTCTCTTTTCTTTAACTTTCTCTTTATGTATGGTCAACTCTTCGGTCAACTGTTGGGTCAAGTTTCTGAACTCCATTGGTGCAGATTCAGAAAAGGATAGACCGGTTAAGCGCATTAAGGTCGAAGCAGGCGCATTAAACAAGCGTCGCTGCCCCAGCCGATTTCCCATATTCATCAATGTGTGCCATAGTGCAATCTCCCCTGTAGACATATCATTCAACATGATCCAGTCCATAAACATATTCTTTTCCCTGTGAAAATTTAATTTTGTCATGCGTTCTTCTCTCCCTTTCATTAAAATGAATCCGCTTTTTAGCTATACTTGCAAACCACGCCAAAAAGGCCAACTGCAGATCGAAGGTTTTATCCCCCGATCTTTAGCGCCTCGGCCCTATTCCACCATATTTTTACGCAGCCAATTTTCCAACACATCTTCCAGAAAGAATATCCTGCCGCCAAGTCTGACATGCGGAAGCTTATTTTCTCTAACTAGATCATAGATGGTATCCCGGTGCAATCCGAGGAAAGCAGCTACTTCTTCAACGGACATGGTACGTGTTTCCATCTGATTTCCCTCCCTTTTACTCCTATAATCGAGATTAGTCGGGATTTGGGGGTATTTTTGAATAAGGAAATAGAAAAAGCGGGTTAATCAGAGAAGTTTTTCTGATTAACCCGCTTTTCAGTATCCATTAACATAAACCCGCCCATCATAACGAGCTGACCTCGTACTGTTCAAGGAAAGGTATCTTGAAGAATTGAATTCCGTAAAACAAAAAGAAGCACTTGGGAAAGACTTACGTGCCCTCCAGCTTGAAGGTTTTTTGGCATAACTTCAAGTTATATTCAAATATGCTTTTTTAATTTCTCTAACTCTTCCATTGTTAACTTTGTTACTTTAAAGATGAATTCTAAACTAGCTCCTTCTTTTATCATTTCCATCGCTACTTGCTTAACTCCTTCAACTCTACCTTCTTTTCTCCCTAGCTCCTTTCCTCTCTCCTCATATGAAATTGGAATTTCCAATATTTTTTCAGCCTCTGGTAAATCCCTAATTTCCTTCATCAACTTTTCCTCCTCTTCTTCTGATATTTTTAAATATGTTTCAAAAAAGCCATATATTAATCGTTGTTTTGCCGAAGAAAGGTATCTTGAAGTATTTAGTATTGGATCCCGTAAAACAAAAAGAAGCACTTGGGGAAGACTTACGTGCCCTCCAGCTTGAATGTTTTTTGGAATAACTTCAAGTTATATTCATATATGCTTTTTTAATTTCTCTAACTCTTCCATTGTTAATTTTGTTACTTTAGAGATGAATTCTAAACTGGCTCCTTCTTTTATCATTTCCATCGCTACTTGCTTAACCCCTTCAACCCTTCCTTTCTCCTCATACGAAATTGGAATTTCCAATATTTTTTCAGCCTCTGGTAAATCCCTAATTTCCTTCATCAACTTTTCCTCCTCTTCTTCTGATAGTTTTAAATATGTTTCAAAAAAGCCATATATTAATCGTTGTTTTGCCGGATCAAGTTCCATTCTCGTCAGCATACGCAAAAATTCCTTTTTTACTTCTATTTTTTCTACTTTATCATATCCCATTTGACTCAATAATGCTGCGGCTACCGGATTATCCGAACGTATATAATCACGCCAATTCTCCTTTTTCAAATGCAGGGTCAGAAAGTTAAATGTCAAAACATAAAGAAATGGAAATTCCATCGTATACTTGTTCTTTTCCCAATTTTCCTTATAACTAAATACTGCAATGGGCACAATCGGTCTTCTATACTTATTATAGAGCAAACTGAAGTAATGAAACATCCGTTCATGAAAATACCTTTGCACATAGCTCTGTGGTTCAATATGAACAATGATCACAACATCTGTATTTCTTATCTTAGTTTCCACAACAATATCAAGCCGCCTAGTCTCTCCTTCCACTATATCTGTATATACTTCTTCTGAAATTGGTTTAATCGCATGAAAATCAATCTGCTTATGCACGTCTGGAAAAAATACTTTTAGAAATTCTTTGAAAAATGTGTGGATAAGTTTTTTATGAAGCTGATCATGTTTTGTGTAAGTCGACGTTTTTTCTCTAATAACTAGGGGCATTACCAAGATATCCCGTCCTTTTAAGATATTATGGTGAGGTTTCTAGAAGATAATATTCTTTATCTATCTTAGCACATTTGTTCGGTTGTTTCAATGAAGTGTAAAAAACTATTATTTACGTATATGGTAACTTAAAAGTGAGCCACCATAACAATTACACATCTTCATACTCCGAGGAATGATAAAAAATAACTGAATCTTATATAAATATTTGGTATACTTACAGTAGAAATACCTCTCAGAAACTACCCTCAAAATTTAATAAGGAGCATCAATATGCCACGAAATACTACCTCTGAAATTTATCCCACTGTTCCCCCAATCATAATGGAAGTAAAGGAGGACAAAGAACACGTTCGACCAAAGTCAAACCGAAAACGTTCGGATACTACTTTACTCAAACGGATACCCTTGAACAAATTTATGGATCTAAAAGTTGATTATGCTTTTAAACAGTTATTTGGTACAGAAAAGAATAAACAAATCACTGTGGTATTTTTAAATGCAATTTTGCAAAAAACGAATCGCAACTCTATTAAGGACATCATTTTTATAAACGTAGAGGAAGTAGAGGAATATGACGGTGACAAGCAGTCACGATTAGATATAATCGTTGAAACTGAAACTGGTGAACGAATCAATGTGGAAATCCAGTTCACGGATCAGCATAATATGATTAACCGCTCGATTTATTATTGGTCAGGTATCTATCGCCGGCAAATGAAAAAGAGTATGGCTTATAAGGAACTAAGACCAGTCATTGCCATTAATATCATGAACTTCAATTACTTGATGCAAACGGATCGATTCCACACCACGTATCACCTGTACGAAGATGAAGAAAAGTTCAAGCTGACCGAGTTGATGGAATTTCATTTTATAGAAATGCCTAAACTCATCCAGGCGTGGAAAAAAGAGCAGCTTGACCCTTGGAATGATATACTAGCAAGATGGTTATTACTTTTAGGAATTGTTGACAGGAAGAATAAAAAGGTTTATGATGACATTTTTCAAAAATTGGAGGAGATTGCAATGAACGATAAATCATTAGAGTCTGCCTTTAAAAATTGGGAAGAATTAAGTATGAATGATAAGGAGTACGCTGCTTATGAAGCAAGGCTAAAATATATTTTAGATGAAGAAGCTGCTAAACGAGAAATGGAACTGCGATTGAAAGAAGGACTCGAGGAAGGTAGAAAACGCATAATGAAGGAGGGATTAGAACAAGGGCTAGAACAAGGGCTCCAACAAGGTATAAAGCAAGGTTTATATGAAGGTTTAGAAAAGGTTTAGAGCAAGGTAAAAAAATTGCTAACGAAACAACTGCACGACGCCTTCTAAGTAGCGGTATGGCGGTTGAAGAAGTAGCGAATTTTACAGAATTAACAGTATCACGTGTTGTAGAAATTAAACGTGAATTGAAAAAGAAATAATTACCACAAAAAAGGACTACAATTAGCTAATAAGCTAACTGTAGTCCTGCTTAGATGGAGCCTAGCGGGATCGAACCGCTGACCTCCTGCGTGCAAGGCAGGCGCTCTCCCAGCTGAGCTAAGACCCCAAGATAAAATATATGTAAAATAGTTGGCTATTCTAGTCCTAAGCTGCTAAATAATAATGAATGGCTCATGCGCCCTAGAGGATTCGAACCTCTGACCTACAGCTTAGAAGGCTGTTGCTCTATCCAGCTGAGCTAAGAGCGCAACATAAACAATATATTTTCCTACAAAACTATGTATTGCCTATCCCAGAAACAAGTGTTTTTCTAATGGGCCTGAGTGGACTCGAACCACCGACCTCACGCTTATCAGGCGTGCGCTCTAACCAGCTGAGCTACAGGCCCATCATGAAATAAGAGCGGGTGAAGGGAATCGAACCCTCATCATCAGCTTGGAAGGCTGAGGTTTTACCACTAAACTACACCCGCATATGTAAAATGGAGGAGGTAGAGGGATTCGAACCCCCGCGCGGTTTGACCCGCCTGTCGGTTTTCAAGACCGATCCCTTCAGCCGGACTTGGGTATACCTCCGAACTATATGATGCTTCTTTAGATGAACCGATGGACCCTGCAGGACTCGAACCTGCGACCGATCGGTTATGAGCCGATAGCTCTAACCAACTGAGCTAAGGGTCCAGTATTTATGGGGTGACCGGTGGGAGTTGAATTCACTACCTCACTGGTATTTTTTATGCCCGTCATCTCTGAGCTGCTTTCACGCAATCAAATATGTATATGGCGCGCCCGAGAGGAGTCGAACCCCTAACCTTTTGATCCGTAGTCAAACGCTCTATCCAATTGAGCTACGGGCGCTTTATATGGTTCTGGGGTTCAGTCGGAACCAGACTCCGCGAAGGTTTAGAGATCCTCTGCAACTAGCGACTCCCGCCAAAACCGTGATTCAATTGATGAGCCATACAGGATTCGAACCTGTGACCCTCTGATTAAAAGTCAGATGCTCTACCGACTGAGCTAATGGCTCGCGTTGTAAGTTTGGTGCTGGTTTTATTATATGAGCTTGGAGTTTGAAAGCTCGTCGTGTTGCAAGCTTATTCGGCGATGCGTACACTCCTCGCAGGCCGCCTCAGAGAAGTTCACTCAAGGATGTAATTCGCGGCGTGCTCTACCGACTGAGCTAATGGCTCGTGTTGTAAGTTTGGTGCTGGTTTTATTATGTGAGCTTGGAGTTTGAAAGCTCGTCGTGTTCCAAGATTATTCGACGATGCGTACACTCCTCGCAGGCCGCCTCGGAGAAGTACATGCAAGGATGTAATTCGCATGCTCTACCAATTGAGCTAGGCCAACGTATATTATGTAGTGCTGCTTTTAAAAAAGTGGCTCGGGACGGAATCGAACCGCCGACACACGGATTTTCAGTCCGTTGCTCTACCGACTGAGCTACCGAGCCATGGAATATTACTGATTTTAATTAGCCTCTCGCTTCGGGTTCTGTTTCGAAGCATGTTCAAAGATGTTGTTGCTCGTCGTGTTGCAAGCTTATTCGGCGAAGTTGCACTCCTCGCATAGCTACAATGAAGTAATTCGAAGAAGTTTACGCTATGCTCTACCGACTGAGCTACCGAGCCATAATAATTCATTTATAATAGTGGCGGTCCGGACGGGACTCGAACCCGCGACCTCCTGCGTGACAGGCAGGCATTCTAACCAACTGAACTACCGGACCTTAATTGTATTTTTAAAAACATTAATGTTATTTGGTTGCACTTTCTAAGTACCACCGATTCAACTAGCATTAATATTTTTTGGTTGCGGGGGCAGGATTTGAACCTGCGACCTTTGGGTTATGAGCCCAACGAGCTACCGGACTGCTCCACCCCGCGATAATAAGAAATATGCAAGTTTTGTTAATGCATAATAATAGAATAAGGACTGTTCATCGTGTTTCGAGATAATTCGGGGAAGCTTACACTTCTCACAAAGCCTATTCAGAGGTGTTTCGGCTTTGCTCCACTCCGTGATCGTAAAAATACATATAAATAATGGTGGAGGATGCAGGACTTGAACCTGCGACCCCCTGCTTGTAAGGCAGGTGCTCTCCCAACTGAGCTAATCCTCCGAAGCATCGGACATGCTAGTACATGTGTTGCAATAGGACGTTGCATATTTAATATGCCTTCCTAAAAAAATGGTGACCCGTACGGGATTCGAACCCGTGTTACCGCCGTGAAAGGGCGGTGTCTTAACCGCTTGACCAACGGGCCAATTAAGTTTTGGAAATAATTAGCTCCACACACAAAGTTTATAGCTGATTAACAGCCAATTGCCCAACCATTAAGGTGTAGTGGAGGCGATTTAAAACAAAAAAATGCCTGGCGGCGTCCTACTCTCGCAGAGACAAAGTCTCAACTACCATCGGCGCTGGAAAGCTTAACTGCTGTGTTCGGTATGGGAACAGGTGTGACCTTTCCGCTATCGCTACCAGACATGAAATATATACTTA